>DATEQL010000322.1:0-12213 GCA_035272665.1 Allostellaceae bacterium | reverse complement strand
TTCGCGATCCCGTTGCTGCTCGTCCGTCACGTCGTCGGGACCCGCATCTCGGACAGTTTCTTCCACACCGATGTCGGCTACTACGCCTATCTGCTGTGGGTCTATTTTGTCCGGTCGCCCGATCACGGCTACCTGCAGATGCTGGTCCTGGTCGTCGCCTGGGGTCATGCGATGATCGGCCTGCATTTCTGGCTGAGGGTGCGGCCCTGGTACGCAAGGCTGCAACCGGCAGCTCTGGTCGTCGCCGTGCTCGTCCCGGTCCTCTCGCTGCTCGGCATGATCGAGGCGGGCCGGCAGGTCGCAGCACTAGCGGCGGATCCCGACTGGACCGGCAAAGCCTTCGCGAACATGACCTTGCCGTCGCCGGAAGCCGCGCGCGTTCTCGAAGAAATCACGAGTACCCTGCCCTGGGTGTTCGTCGGCGCGGTAGCGGCGGTGTTGCTGGCCCGGCTCGTCCGCCGCGCTTGGCAACGGCGTCGCGGCCTCGTGCGCATCGGCTATCCCGACGGTCGCTTTGTCGAGGTCATGCCCGGCACCAGCGTGCTCGAGGCGAGCCGGCTCGCCGGGATTCCGCATGCCCATGTCTGCGGTGGTCGCGGCCGCTGTTCGACCTGCCGAGTACGGGTGCGCGGCGAACCGCGCAGCACAGATCCCCCTCAGGAGCAGGAGCTGCGCGTCCTGCGCCGCATCGGCGCGCCACCCAATGTGCGCCTCGCTTGCCAATTGCGGCCGCATGGCGCGGTCGATGTGACGCCGCTGCTGCCGCCTTTTGCCCATGCGGCAGACGGACGGCGCCGGGCCGACTTCGCGCAGGGCAGCGAGCGGGAAATCGCCATCCTGTTCGCCGACATCCGCGGCTTTACGAGCCTCGCCGAGGGACGGCTCCCCTATGACGTGGTGTTCATCCTCAACCGCTATTTTGCGACGATGGGACGTGCCGTCGAAGCGGCGGGAGGGCGCGTCGACAAATTCATCGGCGACGGTGTGATGGCGCTGTTCGGGATCGAGAGCGGCGCGCAGGCGGCCTGCAGGGAAGCGCTCGCGGCCGCCCGCCTGATGTCCGAACGGCTCGAAGAACTCAACCAATCTTTGCGCGGCGAACTCGATCAGCCGTTGCGCATCGGCATCGGGATTCACGTCGGACCGACGATCGTCGGCGAGATGGGCTACGGCAACGCAACCGCGATCACCGCCATCGGCGACGCCGTCAACACCGCCAGCCGGCTCGAAAGTCTGACCAAAACCTATGGGTGCGAGCTCGTCGTCTCGGAGGAGACGGTGGTGCGCGCCGGGTTCGATTTTGCCGCGTTTCCGCGCCACGAGATCGAGATTCGCGGCAAGCGCGACACGCTCGCCGTCAGGACGCTGGCGAGCGCGTGCGATCTGACCATTTCGCGCGCACTGTCTGCCTCTCTGATCGAGCCGGCTGCCACCTGACCGAGCTAAGGCTGTTGCGGCAGCAGGCGCTCGATCTCGGCCGTGATTCTGCCGTCGGTGGGGCCGACCTGCGATGGCCATGTCCCGGTAAGCTGACCGTCGGGACCGATCAGATATTTGTGAAAGTTCCAGCGCGGAGCGCCGGCCTCGCCAAGCTGCGCGGCAACCCACTGATAGAACGGGTGAGCCTCGGCGCCGACGACGCGGCATTTCTGCGTGAGCGGGAAGTCGACCGCATAACCCGCCGCACAGAACCGCTTGATCTCGGCTGCCGATCCCGGCTCCTGGGCGCCGAAATCGTTCGACGGCACGCCGAGCACAACGAGGCCGCGGTCGCGGTAACGCTGCCAAAGCGCCTCGAGATCGCTGTATTGTGGCGTGTATCCGCAGTAGGAAGCGGTGTTGACGACGAGAACCGGCCGACCGCGCCAAGCCTCCAACGGCAAATTGTCGCCGTCGATCGACGCAAACTCGAACCGATAGGCATCCTCGGTGGCAGTCATCGACAACCTCTCCGCAGTTTCGGGACCAGCATAGCGCGACCGGCGCGCTCTTGCAGCGGCCGCATTTCGGGTTGCGCCGTCTCATCCCTTTCTCGACACTGACCCCGACTGCGGCTCCGGGATTCCGTCCAGATGCTTTTGGTGTTTCTTCTGAAAGGCATCATGGTCGGGGTCATCATCGCCGTTCCGGTTGGTCCGGTCGGTGTCATGTGCGTTCGCCGGACGATCTTCGAAGGCAACCTCGCGGGCTTCGTATCGGGGCTCGGCGCGGCCACGGCCGACGCGGTCTTCGGGATCATCGCAGCGTTTGGCCTCACCGTCATCTCCGATTGGCTACTCGGTCAACGGTGGCTGCGCGCGGCCGGCGGTTGCCTTCTTCTCTTCATCGGCGCGCGCAGCTTGCTGGCCAAGCCGCAGGCCAAACTCGCCTCACCGCCAGATCCCGAAAGCCTTTCATGGTATTATGCCTCCACCTTCGCACTGACCCTGACCAACCCGGTCACGGTTCTCGTCTTCCTCGCCATCTTTGCCGCCGTCGGTCTGAGCGGCGCTGAAGCAACGCTCGGGCGTGCGGCAATCCTGGTTCTCGGCGTTTGGGTTGGTTCGCTGCTGTGGTGGCTCGGGCTCACCTTCGGCATCGGATTTTTGTTTCGCTCATTCGAGCCGCGTCATCTGGCCTGGATCAACCGCGGCTCGGGCGTCATCCTAATTTTGTCCGGAGCGGCCCTGCTCGCCAGCCTCGTCGCCGGTCGCATGGGCTGACACCCCAGGAGAAGATCACGTGGTTTATTTGCCCCCCGCCTTTACCGAATCGCGTCCCGCGGTGCTGGTCGACCAGATCGAGCGGCACGATTTCGGTCTGCTCGTCAGCCACGGCCCTGCCGGAATCGTCGCGAGCCATATTCCGTTCCTGGTCGAATGTCATGACGAGGAGCTACACTTGGTCGGCCATCTGGCGCGCCCGAACCCGCAGGTCGAGGATCTCCTCGAAGGCGGGGAGGTGTTGGCCATTTTCAGCGGTCCACATGCCTATATCTCGCCGAGCTGGTACGCGAGCGGCCCGAGCGTGCCGACCTGGAACTATGTCGATGTCCATGCCTATGGGGCGGTGCGGCTGGTCGACGACGGCGATTGGCTGCGCCGCTTGTTGCGCCGTCTATCGGATCGTCACGAAGCCGGCAGCGCGGCTCCATGGCGGATGCAGGACCTCCCCGAAGCCTACCTCGCAGGCATGCTCAAAGGGATTATCGGGCTCGACATCACCGTTAGCCGACTGGAAGGCAAGTTCAAGCTGAGCCAGAACCGGCCGGCGGTCGATCGTCCACGCGTCATCGCCGCGCTCGAACGCCGCGGCGATGCCGATGCCCTCGCCGTCGGCGCCTTGATGCGCGAGCGGGAACCGACTTGACGATCGACTGTTCGGAATAGGAATCACGCGGACGGATTCGGAAATTGGGGTACCGAACCGCTTTTCTTCTGCTGTTTTCTCTCGCCACGATTCTGCCGACGGCAGCGCGAGCGGACACGCCGACACCGACGGCGGCGCAACCCGCGCCGGTGTCGGTCGACGAGCTCCAGCGGGTCGTCGGCACCCTGCAGAACGATGCCGAGCGGGCGAAGCTCGTCGCGGAGCTGCGCGCGCTGATCGCCGCCCAGCGCGGCGCCGCGGCGGAAAAGCCCCCCGCCACGGCGATCTTCGGGCAAGTTTCACAGCAGATCGACGCTCTGACCGGTGAGATCCTGGCCGGCGTCGCCGTAATCGTCGATGCGCCGCGCTTGTTGGGTTGGGCCCGGCAGCAGGTCTCCGATCCCGCGGAGCGACGATTGTGGATCGAGGCTGCAGTTTCGTTCATCGTCGTTTTCGGCGCCGCCCTCATTGTCGAATGGGTTCTGCGTCGGGTCCTCGCCCGGCTCGTGCCGCGCTTGCCGACGCGACGCGGCGACGCCAGCCCGGTCCGCGTTTTGTTCGCGCTGCTCGGGCTCGTCCTCGACCTGCTACCGGTCCTAGTGTTTGCCGTTATCGCCTACACCGGCTTGGCGATGACGCTCGATCCCCTGTCCCGTGCACGGATTACATTGTCGGTGCTGATCAATGCGACGATCGAAGCCCGCCTCGTTCTCTGCGTCGCGAAAACCGTGCTCGTGCCGGCCGACAGCGGCACGGTGTTCGTGCCCCTCGAAGCCGAGACCCGCAACTATCTCTACATTTGGATCCGGCGGTTCATTTTCTGGGTTGTATTCGGCTATGCCATTCCCAGGGCGGCATGGTGGCTTGGCGTGCCTGGAGCGATCTACGCGCTGATGCTCAACGTGGTGGGCCTGGTGCTGGCTCTCCTCTTGGTCATCTTCCTGCTGCAAAACCGGGCGCAAGTCGCCGGCTGGATCGCCGGCAGAACGGCGGCCGGGTCTGGCTGGGGCCGCCTTCGCCGAAGTCTCGCAGAGATCTGGCCCGTGCTCGCCGTCCTCTACACCTCGGGCATCTACCTGATTTACGCGCTGCGCATCGAGGGCGGGTTTCTCTACGTCGCGCGCGCCACGGTTCTCAGTCTCGTTATCATCGTCGCCGGACAGCTTCTCGTCCGGTTTGTCCGCGAACTCAGCCGACGCGGCTTCGCGATCTCGCCGGAGTTGAAGGCGCAGTTCCCGACACTCGAGCAGCGCGCGAACCGCTACCTTCCGATCCTGACCGGACTGACCGGCGCGGCCGTTTACATCCTGACCGCGCTGACGGTGCTTCAGGCGTGGAATATCGGGGCCTTCGCCTGGCTCGGCTCCGATCTCGGCCGGCGGATCATCGGAAACCTGCTTTCGATCGGCATCGTGCTCGTCGTCGCGATCGTCGTGTGGGAAACCGTCGCCTCGGCGATCGAGCGCTATCTGATCCGCATCGACGCGAGCGATACACCGCGACGGACCCGTGTCCGCACATTGTTGCCGCTGTTTCGCACGGCGATACTGTGCGTAATCGTGGTCATGACTTCACTGATCGTCCTCTCCCATATCGGCATCGACATCGCCCCGCTGCTCGCTGGCGCGGGGGTCGTCGGCGTTGCGATCGGGTTTGGCAGTCAGGCACTCGTCAAGGACATCATCACCGGGCTGTTCATCCTGATGGAGGATCAGATAGCCGTCGGCGACGTGGTCGATGTCGGCAAAGACCATGCCGGCGTCGTCGAGGCGATCTCGGTTCGCACGATCCGGCTGCGCGACCAGGCCGGCACCGTCCATACGGTTCCGTTCAGCGAGGTGACGTCGGTCAAGAACCTGACGCGGGATTTCGCCTACGTCGTCGCCCGGATTACGATCTCGTACGGCGAGGACATCGATAAGGTGGTCGAGATCCTGCGTCAGGTCAGTGAAGAGCTGATGCAGGATGAGGCCTTGCGGCCATCGATCCTCGACTCCTTTGATTACCAGGGCGTCGATTCGCTCGGCGACTCTTCTGTGGTCTTGTTGGTGCGCATCCGCACCATCGCCTCGAAGCAATGGGCTGTCGGGCGGGCCTTCAACCGCCTGATCAAGATTGCCTTCGACAAGCACGGGATCGCCACACGCGACCCCGCCTCGATATCGCTTGTGGGAGCCCCGCCCGGGTTCGACGACAGCGGCCGGGCGGAACGCGCGGCGCCCCAACGCCGACGCGCCTGAGGTCGGTCAGCCGAGCCCGTCGCGCGCGAGCGCTTCGACCGCCTCGATGTCGGCGCAGGCGAGCACCGCCTCGGCGACACCGCGGCCGAACCCTGCGCGGGCGAAGGTGGCGAGTTCGCGCGCCGGGTCTTTTGCGGCGCGCCGAAACGGGCCGAGCCGGCGTCGCCGGGCGAAGGCACATGCAGCCGCGAGGTCGGGGTCCGGAGCATCAGCGCGCAGGTCCGAAACCGCGTCGGCGACAACCGCGGCCGCAACACCGTTTGCCGCCAGCCGGGCGCGGATCGACCTCAAGGAGTCGCCGCGTCGATGCAGCGACTGCATTCGGCCGGCGGCATAGGCTGTATCGTCGAGCAGCCCGGATTCCCGGTAACGGGCGACGAGAGCTTCGATCAGGGGTTTCGCTTGCGGTGCGGCTTCAGGGGACTGCCGCCGAACCCGTCGCATCAGGATTCGGCGCAGGTTTTCGGCCGAGCTGGCGTAGCGCCCGAGATAGCCGAGCGCCCAGCGTTCGAGGCGCTCGGGTCCGATTTCGCGATCGCTCACCTTTGTCGACTCTCTGCCGCTTTGCGATCGGCTATGGTCACCCGACAGCGCCATGAAGTCGAGCGTCCATAGCAGTACCGGCTCCGCGCGGGAGCCTCGCCTCAGGATCCTGATCCCGCTCGTCATCGGCTGCGCCTTCTTCATGGAAGGCCTCGACTCGACAATGATCGCCGTAGCGATCCCCGACATGGCCAAGAGCCTCGGCGAAAATCCGCTTCGGCTCAATCTGGTGATCACGACCTACCTGCTGAGCCTCGCCGTCTTTATTCCGTTGAGCGGCTGGATTGCTGACCGGCTCGGCGCACGCGTCGTGTTTTGCGCAGCCATCGCGATTTTCGCGACCGGATCGGCGCTCTGTGGATTGTCGACGAGCCTCCCGATGATGCTCTTGATGCGCGTCCTACAAGGATTCGGCGGCGCGATGATGACGCCGGTCGGCCGCCTGATCCTGCTGCGCAGCTTTCCGCGCTCGGGGCTCGTCTCGGCGATGAACTGGATGACGATCCCGGCGATGATAGGGCCGACCGTGGGTCCGATCGTCGGCGGCTTTCTGACGACGTATTTTTCCTGGCGCGCGATTTTTTACCTGAACATCCCGATCGGCGTCACGGGCGTGGTGTTGGCGCTCTATCTGATCGAGAATTTTCGCGCCCCGGCGCCGACGTCGCTCGATCTGCGCGGCTTTGTCATTGCCGGCTGCGGCCTCGCCTTCCTCGAATTCGCGATCGAAAATCTCGGGCGCCCGATGGTCCCGACAGGCCTCGGCGCGCTGTTTTTTCCGGCGGCCCTCGCGTTCTTGCTGGTCTATGTCCGGCATGCGCGGCGGATCCGGGATCCGATCCTCGATCTGCAGCTCTTACGCATCCGCACCTTCCGCATCGGCACGGTGACCGGCAGCTTGTGTCGGATGGGTCTCGACGCGACACCTTTTCTGCTGCCCTTGCTGTTTCAGGTCGGTTTCGGACTGAGCCCCTTGCACGCCGGTCTGTTGACCTTCTCGTCGAGCCTCGGCGCGATGCTGGTGCGAACATTCTCCGGCCTGTTCCTGCGCGTTTTCGGCTTTCGCCGGCTGCTCGTCGGCAACGCTTGTCTCGCCGCCGCGGTGACCGCCGCCTGCGGGCTGTTGCGTGTCGATACGCCGGTCTGGCTGGTCGTTCTTCTCCTCCTCCTGTCCGGCTGCGTGCGCAGCATTCAGTATCTCGGGCTCAACACGGTCAGCTACGCCGACGTCCCCGCTCCGCTCCTAAGCAAGAGCACCAGCGTCAGCGGTGTCGCGCAACAGCTGGCGAGAGGCTTTGGGGTTGCCGTCGGCGCCGCGCTGTTGGCGGTGATCGCCGGTTCCTCCCGCGTCACGGTCGGCGATTTCGCGCTCGCCTTTTACCTGATCGCGTTGATCCCGCTCTTCTCGGCGCTGGGCTTTCTGCGGCTCTCGCCGGTCGACGGCGCCGAGGTCAGCGGCCACCGCCGGGCGCAGCCCCGCTCGGCCTGAGGTCAGGCAAAGCGCCGGCGGTCGCGCTCTGACCCCTATGACTGCCTCTTCCAGCCGACTTCAGACTGGGCCCGCTCAGGGTGTCAGGGTGGCGTCCAAAGTGATCTTGGCGTTAAGGAGCTTGGATACGGGGCACCCTGCTTTGGCCTTGGCGGCAAGCTCCTCGAACTTCGCCTGATCCGCGCCCGGGATCTTGGCTGTGAGAGTCAAATGAACCGCGGTGATGGCGAAGCCGTCCGCGACCTTGTCCAGCGTGACCTCCGCCTTGGTTTCCATGTGCTCGGCCTTCAGCTGCGCTTCGCCCAAAATGAGCGACAGCGCCATCGTGAAACAGCCGGCGTGGGCGGAGCCGATCAGTTCCTCCGGGTTCGTGCCGGGCTTCCCCTCGAAGCGGCTGGCAAAGCCGTATGGATATTTGTCGAGCGCGCCGCTCTTCGTCGAGATGGCGCCCTTGCCGTCCCTGATGCCGCCTTCCCAGACGGCCGTTCCAAACGTCATCATCTTTCACCTCTCCTCGGGTTTTGGTCACAGGCGTTGTAACAGGCATTAAGCGCCCTTTTGTGTCTCAGCCTGGTTCCTTGCGCGTCGAGCCTCGTAGGCTTTGACATGACGGAACGCGATCTTGAGGAGCGAGCCGCCATCTCTGTTCGCGCCGCCGCGGCGAAGCAGGTCGCCGAGGATGTGGTCGGCCTCGATCGGTGCCCCCCGCTCGATATCGCGCAGCATCGATGCGGTGAGGGGCGACCCCGGCGCGGTCAACATTAGCCGCGTTCGTTCGAGGAACTCGGGGCGCGGCGGAAAGCCTCGGCCGGTCGCGATCGTCGTGCACTCGTCGAAGAGCCCAGTGGCAAGTTGGGCGGCACCCGCTGCAACAATGTCGCCGATCGCAGCGCGCATCAAGCAGGTGATTCCGGCGCCGGTCGCGATGAACACCCACTTTTCCCACATTTCCTGGAGGATCGCCTCACTGAGGCGCGCCTCGAACCGGGCGCTCGATAGCACCGAGGCGACCGCCTCGACGCGAGCAGACCGTGAGCCGTCGCGCTCGCCAAAGGACAGGATGTGGTTGTCGCTGAGGTGGAGAATTCGGCCGTCCGGGTCCAAAGCCGCAGAAATCAGGCACTGGCCGCCCAGCACGTGATTGGCGCCGAAGCGCGCCTCCAAAGCGTCTAGGTGCCGCATGCCGTCGAGCAACGGCAGGATCATCGTCTCCGGTCGGACCGCCGGCGCAACGGACGCCATTGCGTCGTCGAGGTCATAGGCCTTGCAGCTGAGAATGACGAGATCAAATGGTTGGCGCAGCACGTCCGCTGTAACCGTCTGCGGCGCGGATAAATCGATATCGCCGAGCCGGCTGCGGATCACGAGACCGGTCCGAGCCAGCTCGGCCGCGCGCCGCGAACGCACCAGGAAGCTCACATCGTGGCCGGCCTCCACCAGCCTTCCGCCGAAATACCCGCCGATTGCGCCTGCGCCGACCACTAGAACCCGCATCTCACTCTCCAATGAACTAGGTAAAATCAGCGGTCGCAATCTCTTTGAGGACCGTGCGAAGCTCGACCGCGGCTTCCTCACCGAATGTGCTTTCGAAGCGGCGTTGCGCTGCGGCCCAGAGCGGAAGGGTTTTGGCCACGGCAGCCTTCCCCGCCTGTGTCAGCCCGACTACACGGCTGCGTCGATCCTGTTCTGACACTTCGAGTTCGACAAAACCGCGCTTCTCGAGCGGGCGCAGAAGGTGCCCCAGTGTCGAGCGATCCATGACCAGAAGCCGTGCCAGATCTTGGATCGTGCTCGGACCGACGAGGCCCAGCCGCGCCAGGATGGAGAATTGGTTCACACCCAACCCGATGGGTGCGAGGGCATCGTCATAAAGCTTTGTCACGCGGCGCGCCGCTTGTCGAAGCGCGGCGCAGTTACAGATTTCGGGCTCGACGTCGAACATTGGTTCGCTTCATCACCTTTAAGATTATAGGGGCTACGAACCGACCGATGGCTAAATAGGGGTAATTACCTGCATCGTCAACTCCCGTGGACGGCTCTCAACGGCGCAATTCGATCCCCGCTTGACACTCGCGAGGACGGCCCCATCTCCAGGGAAGAATGAGAGTAATTGCCCATAATTTCGCTGAAAACGACCGAAAGGCCGTTGGGCACATCGCCAAGGTGGTGGACTACCGAATCTGATAGAGCTCCATGAATAGATAATAGTTATCCCCGGCATAAACACAAACGATTTCACTTATGAAAGCGGGGTCCTATCTCGTGGGGGCACACCGGCATACCAGGGCAGGCTGCGACCTTTGACTATGACCAGCCCCCCTCACTCTTTGGACAATTCGGCGATGATCGTGTCACAGCTGCTGCAAGCTAACAGGATGCAAGTCTCAAGGGCGTGCTGGTCAAAGCGGCCAGCTGAAGAGGAGGATGATCATGGATGATGTCGTCGTTCGACGCGAGGAACGAGGGTTGATCTCGGTCCTCACCATGGAGTACCGGCCGTATAATTTGCTCGGCCCGACCCTGATCGGTGCGATCGCGGCCGAGATCGCCGGGGCCCAGGAGGCCCGCAGCAGGGCCATCATCCTGCGCAGTGGGCTGCGCCACTTCTCCGCCGGCGCCGACGTCGCTCTGTTCGGTTCGCGCATTGAGCAGGGCGGCAGGAGCCAGGCGGCGATCGGCGGCGTCGACTTTCTGAAGTTGCTCGAACTGCTGCCGATCCCAATCGTTGCGAGCGTGCACGGGGTCTGCCTCGGCGGCGGCTTCGAGCTGGCGCTGGCCTGCGATTACATCGTCGCGGCGAGTTCGGCAAAGATCGGCTCGGTCGAGGTTGCGCTCGGCCTGCACCCGCTGCTCGGCGGCATTCAACGGCAGGTGCAGCGCGCTGGTGCAATGCGCGCCAAGGAGATCTCGATGCTCGGGCGGCGCTACGACGCCGCGACGCTCGAGCGGTGGGGTCTCGTCAACCTGGTGGTCGCAGACGACGCGCTGGACGAGGCGACGTTCACAATCGCCGAGGAATTGGCGCACGGGCCGACGGTCGCCCATGCGGCTACGAAGCGTCTCGTCCACATCGCCGTCAATGAGCGGGTTCTCGCCGCCGACGAGGCGATGGCCGACATCCAAAAGCCGATCTGGGCGTCGGAGGATTTGAAAATCGGACTTGCCTCGTTCCGCGAAAACGGCCCGGGTCTTGCCAAGTTCACGGCGCGCTAACATGAGCGGCCCTCTCAGCGGCATCCGTGTGGTTGATTTCTCGCGGGTGCTCGCCGGTCCGCTTTGTGCCCGCACCCTGCTCGATCTCGGCGCCGAGGTAATCAAAATCGAGCCGCCGAGGCCCGATGTCTCGCGTTTCGCGTTCCCCTCGACGACGGGTATGTCTGGCTACTACGCGCAGCAGAATGCCGGCAAGCGCAATGTCAGCATCGACCTGAACGTGCCGGGCGCCCGCGAACTAGCGCTTCGTCTGTGCGACACAGCCGATGTGGTTGTCGAGAACTTCCGCGCCGGAACGCTCGGCTTCTTCGGGTTGGACTACGAGACCCTCTCCGCGCGCAACCCGCGCCTGATCTACGCCTCGATTACCGGCTACGGTCAGGGCGGACCGTGGCAAGGCCGGATGGCCTATGCCCCGACCGTCCAGGCCGAAGCCGGGTTCACAGCCAATAGCATCCGCCATTACGGTGAGGTTTTGGGCGAGCCGCGGACCGACAGTCTATCGCACGCCGACGTCTATGCTGGGCTGGAGGCCGCAGTCGCGATCCTGGCCGCGCTGCATCGGCGCGCGACCACCGGGACCGGCCAGTACATCGACGTCGCGATGGCCGCGACCTTGATGGCTGTCAACGAACGCGCGCATGTCGATCTGAACGACGCCGATCTCGGCGCCGAACCCGCGATCCTCGGGGCAACCGACTGCCCGTTCTTCACCGGTCCTGGCGGCGAGAATTTCACCGTCGCTACGAGCCTCGTCGGTTCCCGCACATTCCCGTCATATCTGCGGGCGATGCGGCGCGCCGATCTCGCGGACGACCCTCGTTTTGCGACCGCGGCGGCGCGCAGGGCGCATTTCGCAGAGCTGCATCGCATCGTGCAGACCTGGATCCTGACATTTCGCGACATCGGCGCTCTGGATGCGCAATTGGACGAGGCCAAGATTGCACTGGGTGAGGTGCGCTCACTGAAGAAGCTGTCCGAGATGGAATGGGCGGAGTATTGGGGCGCGGTCCAGGAAGTCTCGGACCGCAATGGCGGGACCTATCGCCTGCCGGGCCGCCCATGGCATTTCTCGCGCGAAAAACTCGAGCCGCTCGGCGATCCTGCCTTCCAGGGCGAACACAACCGCACGGTGTTTGGCGAGCTCGGTCTGAGCGAAGGCGATATCGACGGCTACATCGCGTCGGGTGCGCTGGTGAGCGTCGCGGTTCCGTCAGCCCCAAGGAAGGCTGGCGCGCCGACACCCTGAAGCGACCTCCAGGAGGTGAGCATGGCATTCAAGATCAGGGTAAACGGTGTAGATCGCACCGTCGATGTCGACAGTGACACCCCTCTTTTGTGGGTGCTTCGCGACGTGTTCGGCATGACCGGCACCAAGTT
>DATEQL010000321.1:0-8417 GCA_035272665.1 Allostellaceae bacterium | reverse complement strand
TGCCAGGCGCGCTCGTATTGGTCGATATGCGGGTAGGTGCGATAGGCGATCAGCGCGCTCGCGTTGTCGGCCATCCGCTGCGTCACATTGGCGTGCAGGTCGAGGGTGACGACGACCGGCACATCCGGGCCGAGCCGGCGGCGCAGCCGCGCCAGGAACTCGCCCTCGGCGTCCTCGTGGCTCTCGCTGACCATGGCCCCATGGAGATGCAACAACGCGCCGTCGACCGGGCCTTTCGCGTCGACCGCGGCGAGGATCATCCCGGCGACGTGCTCAAAGGCGTCGTCGGTGACGGTGCCCGAGGGGTTGGGGTTGGCGGAGACCGGGTGAACCAGGGTCCAGCCGAACCTGTCGGCCGCTTCGAAAGTCGCGCCAAAGGCCGAGCGGGTGCCGCGAAACGCCACTGGGATCTCGTTCTCGAGATGGAAGTCGCGGCGGCGGAAGGCCGCCATATCCGTCGGGACGCGGCTGAACGTGTTGGTCTCGTGCATGAAACGGGCGGTCAGAACGCGCTTCACTGGCTCACCTCTCGGAAAGGGCTTGTAACTGTGATCTACCCGTAATCGTCATCACCGGGCTTGACCCGGTGATCCACGCCTTCGTCGGCATCGATCCAGACGGTGGCGGTCACGTGGATGGCCGGATCAAGCCCGGCCAAGACGCTCGGGGATGGCGTGAGGCCGACAATGGAAGGAAACGCCTGCAGCTATTCGGGGTATTGCTGGCGCAAGACCTTCTTGTCGAGCTTGCCGACGCTGGTCTTGGGCAGTGTGTCGACAAAGACGACGCGCTGCGGCACCCCGTATTTCGAGATGATGCCTCGGGCCGCAAATCCCTGGAGATGGGCTCTGATTTCGGCCTCGCCGACCCGCTCCCCGGTTTGGGTGACGACCACCGCCAGCGGGCGCTCGGTCCACATCGGGTCCGGCACCCCGATCACCGCGGCCTCGGCCACTGCCGGATGCTGCAGGATCAAGTCTTCGAGATCGAGCGAAGAGACCCACTCGCCGCCGCTCTTGATCACATCCTTGATGCGGTCGGTGATCTTCAGATAACCCGCCTCGTCAATCACCGCGATGTCGCCGGTGTGCAGCCATCCGCCGGCCCACAACGTCTCGGAATTAACCGGGTCTTTCAGGTAGCCCTGGGCCAGCCACGGAGCTCGCACAACCACCTCCCCCTGGGAGACGCCGTCATGCGGCACGTCGTTCATTGCCTCATCGACGATGCGCAGCTCGACCAAAGGGATCGGACGGCCGGTCTTGCAGCGCAGCTCGACCTGGCGGTCGATGTCCCAGGACTCCATGTGCGGCTGGAGATGAGACAAGGTCAAAACCGGGCAGGTCTCCGACATGCCATAGCCGGTGATCGCATCGACGCCCATCTCCAGCGCCTGTCTGGCGAGCGCCTGAGGAAACGCCGCACCGCCGATGATGACCTTCCAGCCGGAGAGATCGATCTTCTTGGCCGAGGCCGTGGCCAGCATCATCTGCAGGATCGTCGGCACGCAATGCGAGAAGCTGACCTTTTCCCGGCGGATCAGGTCGCACAAGGTCTCGGGGTGATAACGCCCCGGATAGACCTGTTTGACGCCGAGCGTCGTGGCGAGGTAGGGAATGCCCCAGGCGTGAACGTGGAACATCGGCGTGATCGGCATATAGACGTCGCCCTCATTGAGGCGGCCATGGCCGGTTCCCGTTAGCGCCGCGCGCCCGGCCAAGGTATGCAAGACGAGCTGGCGGTGACTGAAATAGACGCCCTTCGGCAGCCCCGTGGTGCCGGTCGTGTAGAAGGTCGTGGCGCGGGTATTCTCGTCGAGCTCGGGAAAGCCGTAGTGCGGGGCGGATTCGGCTAGCAACCCCTCGTACTCGGCGGCGACGGGGAGCGGCGTCTGCGGCCTGTGCCCGCCGTCGCTCAGCAACACGAGCTGCTTGCCGGGTTCCACGCGCTGCCAGATCTGCTGCAGGAGCGGCAGAAACTCGGTGTTGGCCAGGATGACATCGTCCTCGGCGTGATTGATCGTATAGAGGATCTGTTCCGGCGACAGCCGTACATTGATCGTGTGCAGCACCGCCCCCATCATCGGCACGGCGAAGAAGCATTCGAGATAGCGGGTCGTGTCCCAGTCCATGACCGCCACCGTGTCGCCCGGCTCGACGCCTAAACCGGCGAGGCCGGACGCCAACCTGGAGACCCGCTCGGCCAGATCGCGATAGGTCATGCGCCTAAAGTCGGCATAAACGATCTCTTGCTGCGGAGCCCGATTTACCCCGGACCTCAACAGGCCCCCGATCAGCAGGGGCGAACCAAATGCCGAAGGTGTGCGCTCGATCAGTGTGCTGGTCATTCGTGTCCTCCCTTTCTGCATCTATAGCCCGAGCGGCACGCGCCGCTTTGCCAGCTCGGTTTCGTTGATTTGCAAGCCGAGACCCGGTCCGGCGGGAAGGTGGAAGAGACCGTCGATGGGCTTGGGCGGGTTTTCGAAGACGGCGTGCTGCCGCGGCGAGGGATCGTTGAGCTCGCAGGGCTTGGTGGCGTGCATCTGGCTCGCCGCCAGATGCAAATTCGCGGTGTGACCGATGGTCGGCTGCGTCTGATGCGGTACCAGCTCGACGCCATGCGCATGCGCCAGTGCCCCGCAGCGCATCAACCCGGTGATCCCTCCCATCTTGACAATGTCGGGCTGCACCATGCGGACCCCGGCGGCGATCAGATCTGCCAACCCGGATAGCGTGTAGGTTTGTTCGCCGGCGGAGACGGTGATGTCGAGCTTTTGGGCGACATCGCCCATCGCCTTGACGTGATAGTGCTGCACCGGCTCCTCGAACCACCAGTAGCCGAGTTCTTCGAGCACCCGTCCGACGCGGATTGCGCCGCCAAGCGAGTAGCCGTTATTGGCATCGAAAGCGAGCGGAAAACCGTCCCCGACCAGCTTCCGCACGGCGCGCGCTTTGGCGATGTCGCCTGGGAGGTCGATATCCGGTTTTGTCCGGTCATTGTCGAAGCGGATCTTCACTGCCGCGGGGCTGTCCTTGAGCCTTGTTTCGACCACCCGCAGCACCTCATCGACACTGAGCTCGCCATTGCCGCCGATCGAGGCATAGAACGGCAGGCTGGTGCGCCAGGCGCCGCCGATGAGCTTGTAGATCGGCTGGTCGAAGAGCTTACCCTTCAGGTCCCAGAGCGCGATGTCCAGCGCCGCAAGTGCGCCCGTCAACGCACCCTCGGGCCCGAGCTTGGCAAAGGTGTGCAGCAAGGTGTCGAGCAGGACCGCGTGATCGAGCGGGTCCTTGCCGATCAGCGCCGGTGCGAGGTTGCGCTCGATAATTCCGAGCGAGGCGAGTCCGCCCTGCATCGGCGACGCTTCGCCGACGCCGGAGAAACCGTCATCGCCATGGATCCTCACCCAGGCGCTGCGCTGCTCCGGCCTGTCCTCGGCTGCCCAGCTGACCTGGAAAACCTCGATATCGCGAATTTTCATGGGCCGCTCCCACCGGATTTCGTTTCTTGGGTCTTATGGGCATCTGAGAGCATTTATATCGTCAGAGCGGGGAGAGATAAACGGCGCCGCGGGCGGCGGTCGCCGCGGCCGAGGCTTGCGCCGTCCTCTCGAACGTGCGACAGAGCGAACAGGGAGGCGGGGAGGAAGAAGACGATGGCGGAAGCAGCATTCTCGGCTACCGAGAGGGCGCTCGAGAACCAACGGGTCGGTCCTTTGCAGATCGGTGTTGTCGCGATCTGCACCTTGATCCAAATGTGCGACGGCTACGATGTGGGCTCGATCGGCTGGGCGGTCCCCTCGCTGACCCATGTCTGGAACTTGCCGCCGCCGGCATTCGCGACGGCATTCGTTTGGTCGAGCGTCGGTGTCATGGTGGGCGCCCTCGCAGCCGGGCCGATAGGCGACCGTGTCGGCCGCAAGCCGTTGCTGCTCGCCAGCGTTACAATCTTCGGCATAGCCTCGTTGCTGAGCGCCATGGCTCCCTCGCTCGCCATGCTGAGCCTGTGGCGGTTCTTCACCGGGCTCGGCATCGGCGGCGCGTTTTCGGGGACGGTGGCGCTGACCGGCGACTACACGCCGCAGCGCCTGCGTGCGACGCTGATCATGGTGCAGTTCACCGGCGCGCCGTTGGGCGGCTTTGTCGGCGGCTTGGCGGTGTCCGCATTGCTGGCGCATTTCGGCTGGGAGGTCATCTTTGTCATCGGCGGTGTGTTCCCGCTGGCCCTGCTGCCGGTCATCGCGTTGTGGCTGCCGGAATCGCCGCGTTTTCTCACCCGCAAGTCGAATTTGTCGCCGCGTCAGCACGCACTGCTCGCGCGCCTCGAGATCGCCCCGGGACAGACGGATCCGGATCTTGTCGACATTGCCGTGGGAAACCCGATCAAGATGCTGTTCGGTCGCGGCTACGCGCTGCAGACCCTCCTGCTGTGGGTCATTTACTTTTGCAGCCTGCTCAACCTGTTCTTGTTCGTCTACTGGCTGCCCGAGGTCTTGCATCTGACCGGCATGACGCCGTCCCAGGCGGTCTTTGCATCCAGCATCATCCCGTTAGGCGGAATGTCTGCAGTCCTTTATCTCGGTCTGTTGATCGACCGGTTTGGTCCCGAGCGGGCGCTGGCGCTGCACTATGCCGCGGGCATCGTGTTTATCGCCTTGATCGCGCTGGTCGTTTTGCCTTATTTCGCCCTGTTGACGGTGATCTTCTTCGCCGGCACGACTATCATCGGCAGCCAGACCGGGGCGAATGGGGCATGCGGCGCGCTCTATCCGGCGCGCATGCGCACCACCGGGATCGGCTGGGCGATCGGCATTGGCCGCATTGGCAGCATTGTCTCGCCGATATTGGGCGGTTATCTGCTGGCGCGTGGCCTGCCGCCGACCCAGATCTTTTTGTGCGCGTGCTTCTTTGCACTGGTGGCGGCGACGGCGACGGCGCTGCTTGTAATGCGCGGGAGACCCTCTACGCGGCTCGCGGACCCGTCCTTCCCGGCGGGCCTGGCCTAGATCTTCTCGACTGCCGCGTAGCCAGCCGAGAGGGAGAAGGAGGAAGACCAGAATGGCGGAGGCGGTGTTGTCGGCAACGGAGACGGCGCTCGAGAACCAGCGGATCGGCGGCTTACAGATCCGCGTCGCCGCACTCTGCACCTTGATTCAGATCTGCGATGGCTATGACATCAATTCGATCGGTTGGGCAGTGCCGTCGCTGACCCATGTCTGGAACCTACCGGGACCCGCCTTCACGACCGCGTTCCTGTGGTCGAGCATCGGCATCATGGTCGGTGCGCTCTCGGCCGGGCCGATCGGCGACCGGGTCGGCCGCAAGCCGTTGCTGCTCGTCAGCGTCACGATTTTCGGCCTCGCCTCGCTGTTGAGTGCCATCGCCCCCTCACTCGGCGTGCTGGCCGTATTGCGGTTCTTCACCGGGCTCGGCATCGGCGGCGCATTTCCCGGGGCGGCCACCTTGGCCGGCGACTATGCGCCGCATCGACTGCGCGCGACGATGATCATGGCGACCTTTACCGGAGCGCCCATCGGCGGTTTCGTCGGCGGCCAGATTGTGGCCTTGCTGCTGCCCCATTTCGGCTGGCCGTTTATCTTCATCCTGGGCGGGATGTTCCCGCTGGTGCTGGTGCCGGTGCTGGCGTTGTGGCTGCCGGAATCGCCGCGCTTTCTCGCCCGCAGGGCCAATCTGTCGCCTCGTCAGGCAGCACTCCTCAAACGCCTCGGCATCGCAGCGGGGCGGGCAGAATTGCACCCCGTCGACGTCGCCCACGGTAACCCGATCAAGATGCTGTTCGGCGAGGGCTATGCGCTGCAGACCGTGCTGCTGTGGGTTATCTTCTTTTGCAGCCTGATGAACCTGTTCCTGTTCGGCTACTGGCTGCCCGAGGTCCTGCATCTGATCGGCATGACGCCGGCCGGCGCGGTGTTCGCCTCGAGCCTCCGGGATCTTGGCGCGATCTTCGCAGTCCTCTATCTCGGCCTGTTGATAGACCGCGTCGGTCCCGAACGGTCGCTCGCCTTTCACTACGCGATCGGTGCGGTGTTCATCGCGGTGATCTCGCTGGTCGCACTGCCTTATGCGATGCTGCTCGCCATTATCTTCCTGTGCGGCATGACGATCATCGGCAGCCAGACCGGCGCCAACGCGACCTGCGGGAAGCTCTACCCGGCGCGCATGCGCACCAGCGGGCTCGGCTGGGCGCTCGGCATCGGCCGCCTCGGCGGCATCGCAGCACCCGTGCTGGGCGGGTATCTACTGACCTTGGGAATGCCGCCGACGCACATCTTTCTGAGCGCCTGCCTGTTTGCTCTGGTCGCCGCCGCGGCGACTGGGCTGCTCGCACTGCGCGGCGTGCATGCCGAACCGCTGGCCGACCAGTCCGCCGCCTAATACAACGCGCCGACCGCGGCACAGGTCAGATTTGGAAGCCTTCTTTTCCGAACGAACCACGAACACCGCGCGCGCACGGGTCAGGCCCTCAGGTACTTGTTGAACCAATCCAGCGTGCGTTGCCAGGCTTCTTTGGCTGCCGCCTCGTCGTATCGGGGGGTGGTGTCATTGTGGAAGCCGTGATTGGCGCCTGTGTAGATATGACCCTCGTGCGTCACCTGCGCCTGCGTGAGCGCGGCATCGAACGCCGGCCATCCTCCAGTGATACGCGTGTCGAGCTCGCCGTATTGCGCATTTATCGGCGCCTTGATCTTGGCCGCCTCGGCAGCGGTGGGCTGGGCGCCATAAAATGGAACCGCAGCGGCGAGATCCGGGCCCATCCGCACCGCCAGCTGATTGACAACGCCGCCGCCGAAGCAAAAGCCGACGGCGCCAAGTTTATCGGTGCTGTCCGGGCGTGATTTCAGCCACGTTGCCGCGGCGACGAAATCTTCCGTCATCTTGGCGCGGTCGACCTGTGCGAACAGCGTCGCACCCTTCTCGTCGTCTCCGGGATAGCCGCCCACCGACGTCAGCCCGTCGGGCGCGAATGCGATGAAATCGGCAACCGCCAGCCGTCGCGCCACGTCTTCGATGTATGGATTGAGACCGCGATTCTCGTGGATGACCAGGACGCAGGGCAGTTTGGTCGCATTCGCCGGCCGCACGAGATAGCCCTTGATGCTTCCATTGCCCTGCGGTGACGGCACGGTGTCGTACTCCGCCTTGATCCGTTTGTCGTCCGGTGGAACTTGTACCGCCCAGGCGTAGTTCGGCTTGAGCATGTGGAAGAGTGCCGCAGCGGTCACACCGCCCACGGCAAATTTTTGTGCACCATTCAAAAAATCGCGGCGGTTGATCTCGCCATGCACGTATCCGTCAAACAGATTCAGAAGCTCCTGCGGGAAATCCGATGCTTTCTTTCGTTCCATGTGTGCCTCTCCGATGGCTCAAAGGTTACGGAGATTATCACCAAGAGGCCGATGGTCATGCCGATGATTGATCCGCGATGCGCTTCGCGCCGGCATCGACGACGGCGCAGGTCCTCGGCGGAGCGGCTCATTACCGCCGCCCAGGCGAAGAGGCTCGGCTCAAGTCGTGAATGGGACGCCTTACCGATTTTCTCTTGCACGGGATGAAAATCTGGTAAGGCAATTCCGAGCGAAGCGGCTTGATAGCATTGCTGTCCGTGTGCGAACGTTCCGCATACCGGGCCGTGGGCCGCGGATGCCGACGTAGTCGTTGGGTGGCGAGGATTGTCGTGTGCCGCAACATAAAGACGCTCCATAACTTCAGACCGCCTGCCACGGAGGATGAGATCCGGGCATCTTCGCTGCAATTCGTCCGCAAGTTGAGCGGCTTCACGCGACCCTCCAAGGCAAACCAACTGGCGTTCAACCGGGCCGTCGACGAGGTAGCCAAAGCGGCGCACGAGTTGCTCGATTTACTCGTAAGCAACGCTCCGCCCCGCGATCGCGAAGTCGAGGCGTCAAAGGCACAGGCTAGGGCGGCAAACCGCTTCGGCTCGTCCGCCACGAGACACGCGACCTAGCCCCACGCGGCGCCTTCGGTTTTATGAGTTGGATATGGGCATCACGACAAACGAGCTTTTCAGCACTCTCGCCGATCCGACCCGTCGGGCGATCTTCGAGCGGCTGTGCCGCGACGGCGAACAGACCGTGCGGGCCCTGACCGACCGGGCGGGAGTGTCGCAACCGGCAGTTTCCAAGCACCTGGGCGTTCTTAAGCATGCCGGCCTGGTGCGTGACCGGCGCGAGGGACGTCAGACCCACTACAGCGCCCAGCCTCAGGGTCTGGCGCCGCTGATCGATTGGATGAGCCTCTACGGCGCCTTCTGGCGCGAGCGGTTCGATCGCCTCGAAGCCCTGTTGAACAGGATGGACCAATGACCAAACCCACCGCCGCCACGCGTTCCATCGTCATCGAACGCGAGATGCCGCACCCGCCGGAAAGAGTTTGGCG
>DATEQL010000320.1:0-3423 GCA_035272665.1 Allostellaceae bacterium | reverse complement strand
GCGGCGAATGACCGGCGCCAGTTGGGTGAAACGGCCGCTTTGGCCCAATGTCCGGCCGTTCTTCATCGTACTGAGCAAAGCGTCGTAGAGGCCCTGCACGGTGTCGCCACCGCTCGCCGGCATGGCATGGACCGGGTAGGACGGCATGCTGAGGCTGAGCCCGGCAGCAAAAGCCACGGCCATCCACAATGAGATTTTCGGTACGATCGATTGGCCGAAGGCTGGCGACATTCGTGACCGGAAGGCGATCAGGATCAGCGTGTGATCCCCTCGCGTGAGGAGCCCGCAACCGGATGTCGGGATCGCTTTGAGTGCCATGGAAGCTACTCCTTTTTGGCAGAAATCTGGTTTGGGGTTGCGGACGAGCCACTCCCCATGACCGCTAGCTTCGCTGTATGGTTTCGAGCAGGAACCAGGCGCGGCCTTCGGCTTCGTCGATCCAGACCTCGATCAGGCTGGCGCTCGCAACGTCACCGCTCCGATCGCAAAGCGTATGTGTCTTCTGCATCTCCTCGACGATCCCCCGGTTATCCTCCAGCAGCTCCGCCAGCATGTCGCGCGGCGCAACCTTCTCGGCATCGTTATCCTTGATGTGCTGGAGGCGGCCGATGTGCCCGATCGACTTGATGGTCTGGCCGCCGAGCTTACGCACGCGCTCCGCGATGACGTCCGTCGTGCCGAAGATCTGTGTCGCCTGATCGTCGAGCAGCAGGTGGTAATCGCGAAAATGTGGCCCCGACACGTGCCAATGAAAATTTTTCGTCTTGAGATAGAGCGCGAACATGTCGGCCAGTAATCCATTGAGCGCGACGGGAATGTCGGCCTGGTTCACGCCATACGGCAGGTTTTCGCGGTGCCGGTCGACTTGGGCATGCGTTGCCATCGTGGATGCTCCGGTTGCTTTATCGCCCAGGAATCTGGGCACCCAGGAATCTGGCACCGCCCCGCGCGTCGTGGGCGTTAATCGTTGTAAAATTGTGTAAGAGCCGGTTTACGGCTATTTGCGGCCTTCAAAGCGCCCGCCAGAATGCCTTGGCAGGTTGCGAAATTTTTCGCGATCGTAACGATTGGGAGGCCCTGGAGGACGATTCCCCGATGGATGACGAGACCTTCGTCTTCGGGTCGTTATGGCTGATCCCCGCGCAGCGGATGCTGCCTGAGGACCGAAAGCCGTTACACCTCGGCAGTCGGGCCTTGGACATCCTCACCACCCTCGTCGAGAACGCCGATCCGAAAAGACCAGCTGATCGCCCGCACCTGGCCCGATACTGTCGTCGACGAGGGGCGCTGCGAGTTCACGTCGCCGCGCTCCGCACGGCGCTTGGCGACGGCCGCGCGGGCAATCGCCCACATCGCCAAACCCCGGCGACCCGATCTGCTGCTGTTGGACGAGCCGACCAGCGTGCTCGATCCCGAGCTGGTCGGCGAGGTCATCCTGGTCATGCGCGAACTGGCGCGCGACGGCATGACGATGGTCATCGTTACCCATGAAATGGGCTTCGCCCGCGACGCCGCGACCCGGATGGTGTTCATCGACCGCGGCCAGGTCGTCGAGACCGGGGCGCCGGCTCAGTTCCTCTCGGCACCGGCAACCGTTCGCGCGCGCCAGTTCCTTCAGCGCTACGCCGCCGCGAGCGCCGCCCTCACAGCCGGTTAGGAGGAAGGAAGCCATGACCGAGCCGAGGCCGCCTCGCGGCGAAACCGTGCTCGACGAGGTGGTGCCGCCCGGGAGGCCCTGGGGCCACACCGCGTCACCAAGGGCGATATGCTCCGGCTGATCGACCTAGAAGGCCAGCAGGCAGTCGAGTTTCTGTGCTACGACGGAGAGGACCCGACCGACCGCTACTGCGCGAGCAACACGGTCAAGGTGCAGGGCAAATTGTTCGTCGACAAGGGCACGGTACTGTATTCCGATCTCGGCAAGGCGCTGTTTGCGGTCATCGAGGATACCTGCGGCCGGCGCGACACGATCTACGGCTGCTGCGGCGAGCCCAACAATTTCCTGCGTTACGGCGTCCCTGGCACGCATAGCTGCTTCGCCAACTTCGTCGAGGCCCTGGCGCAGTTCGGGCTCGACCGCAGCTATGTCGCCGGCAACGTCAACTTCTTGATGAGCGTGCCGGTCGCCGCCGACGGCGCGGTGGTTAATGTCTACGGGCATTCGAAAGCGGGGAATTATGTCGATCTACGCGCCGAGCGCGACATGCTGGCGGTATTGTCAAACTGCCCGCAGATGCACAATCCCTGAAACGCCTACAACCTGACGCCGATCCGCGCGATCATCTGGCGGCTGGTGTGGAGCGGCAAATCCCGGGGAGGAGAGCGATCGTGACCGTACCGATCTACCATCTGATTCCGAACGCGCCGAAGCCGGTGGCGCCCTACAGCCATGTCGTCGAGGCGGATGGCTGGCTGTTCGTGACCGGCCAGCTCGCCACCGACCCGGACGACGATTCGCTGCCGCTGCCGGAAGGGATCGAGACGCAGACCCGCAAGGTGATGGATAATCTCAAACGCGCGCTCGCCGGTGTCGGCGCCGGGTTCGAGCATGTCGTCTGCGTGCGCATCTTTCTCACCGATTTCGAGCGCGACTACGCCGCGTTCAACCGGCTCTACACCGAATATTTCGAGCCCGACCAACTGCCCGCGCGGACGACGGTCGGCGTCACGCATTTGGCGCGCGGCGGCATCGTCGAGGTGGATTTGATCGCCCGCCGTTCCTGAGCCGCCCGGGGAACGGGCGGCGTCGCTCAGGCCGAGTGCTCGCGCAGCCTGCGCCCGGCATAGCGGCGCTTCTTCCGCGGCATCCGCCACAGTTCCGCGACGTATTCGACCAAATCGCGCAGATTGCCCAGCACCTTCCCCGTCATCCGCTTCACCCCGCGCGGCGCGGACGACACCTCCGCCCGCTTGCCGCAGCGATGTTTTCGCACCATATAACGCAACCAGAAATTGTTAATAAAGATAATTAATACGATGGCACTGCTGGGTCGATACCAAACGGCGATCCGGCGGTTTTCGGTTTTCCCTGCCGTTTCCCTGCCGCGCCTTCGATTTGGCCGGAAAGTTGCGTGCAAGATGTTGACCAGAAACGACTTTTCCGTGCAAGGTGAGCCCCGACAATTTTTATCCCCTGAGTTTCCCGGAGCGGCAGGGAAGAGGGGGCTGGCAGCACTAACCCTCTTTCATCGCCCTTCGGCGCGGTCACCGCCGAACAGCCATTCGATGTTCATGTGGCCCACCGAGGACCGGCTTGGCGCCGACGATCTCCGACAGGAAGGCTTCCTAGCAGCCTGTCGGACTGGAGTTTAGCTGATCGAGGGATGGAACGGCGTTTTGCGTTGCGTCCGCCGGGATCGGATGGGTTGAACAGGTTGGCGACGTGATCGCGGGTACCGCCATCCCGCTTTGGTTGATGTGCGA
>DATEQL010000319.1:0-3547 GCA_035272665.1 Allostellaceae bacterium | reverse complement strand
CACGACGAGCAGCGTGCTCCATGTCCAACTCGAGCCCGTCAATGCGCTCGCCTTCGAGAAAGACGGCATCTTCGAGATTCACACAGGTAATCAGTGGCAGTCGCTGATCCTGCCCGTGCTTTCGAAGGCGCTCGGCCTGCCACAGGAGCGCATCGTGCTGCGCACCTACTATCTCGGCTTTGGTCGGCGGCTCAATGGCGATTATGCCGTGCCGGCGGCGCTCGCCGCCAAGGCGCTTGGCAAGCCGGTGAAGATGGTACTGACGCGCCCCGACGACATGCGCTTTGATTCATTCCGCTCGCCTTCCATCCAGACGCTACGCATGGCCTTCGGCGACGACGGTAAGGTCACGGCGATGGAGCATCACGCCTCCGCTGGCTGGCCCACCTTGGTGATGGCCGAGGGCTTCATGGCCAAGGGGCTCGATCAAAAGCCATACGATCAGTTCGCGATCTCCGGCGCCGACCATTGGTACGATGTCGGCGCGCAGCGCGTGCGCGCGCTGTCGAACGATGTCGCTAATCGCGCTTTTCGGCCAGGCTGGCTGCGCTCGGTGGGCCCCGGCTGGACCAACTGGGCGGTGGAGAGCTTTATCGACGAAGCAGCGCACGCCGTCGGCGCCGATCCCGTCGCCTTCCGCGTCGGGATGCTGAACGGGAAGGGTCGCAACGCGGGATCGAGCCCCAATTCTGTAGGCGGCGCCCGACGCCAGGCCGCCGTCGTTCAACGTGTCGCGCAGAAGGCGGGTTGGGGCGCAACGGTGCCGAAGGATACCGGCCTCGGCATTGCCACCACCTTTGGCCAGGAGCGCAATATGCCGACCTGCATCGCCTGCGTCGCGCGCGTTGCGGTCGATAGGGGAAGTGGCGTGGTGAGGGTCGAAAAGCTGACGATCGTCGTCGATGCCGGCACCGTCGTCGACCCGGACGGCGCGCTGGCGCAGATCGAAGGCGGGGCGCTGTGGGGTCTCAGCATGGCGCTCTACGAAGGCTCGGAATTCGTCAGGGGGCAGGTGAAGGATTTAAACCTCGACACGTACGGGCCATTGCGCATTGGCGACGTGCCCGAGATCGACATCGAGTTTGTCAACAGTACGGAAGTGCCGGTCGGCCTTGGCGAGCCGGGGACGACCGTCGTCGGTCCCGCCATCGGCAACGCCATCTTCGCGGCTGTCGGGATACGTCTGCGCCACTTGCCCATCCGTCCGGCAATGGTACTGCAGTCACGCACTCGGCGGAGCTGAGCGGTTCAGTAGGTTGGATGAAATAGAGGTGCACGACTACCTTAGGACCCTCGTCGAGGCGACCGATATCGGGATCGTCCTCTACGCGGTTCCACATAAGGGCAGGACGGGCTTCCATCCCAGCGGCGTCGCGCTGAACGCCCTGAACAAGTTGGCCAGCCTTCCCACGGCATGCGCCCTCAAGCTGACGCAGACCACCATCTTCGGCAATCCCAGCTCCACCGATAGACGAGTTTATATCTCTGGCGAGCAAAAACTCAGGAGAGCAAGTCATGAGTCCGTCCATCCACGGCGTCGGCATCCCCGACAGCAAGATCGCGCGCGAAATCACCGAGTTGGTGCGCGATACCGCGTCGCCTCTACTGTTCCATCACTCCAGCCGCGTCTATTATTTCGGTGCTCTTGCCGGAAAGCATCGCGGTCTGAGCTTCGACTCAGAACTGCTCTATGCAGGCGCCATGTTCCACGACATGGGCCTCACCCCGGCGCACGCGAGCGCCCATGAGCGCTTCGAAGTGGACGGCGCCAATTTCGCCCGCGACTTCCTCCGGTCCCATGGCATCGCCAAGCAAGACATCGAGACGGTCTGGACCGCAATCGCGCTGCACACCACGCCCGGCATACCGCAGCACATGCATCCGGTCATCGCTCTGGTCACTGCCGGCGTCGAAATGGACGTGCTCGGCGTCGCGTTTTCCGAGTTCACCACGGCCGAGCGCGAAGCCGTTATCCATGAGCACCCGCGCCCCGGCCGCTTCAAGGAAGAGATCATCCAGGCCTTCTACGACGGCATCCACCACAAGCCCGAGACGACTTTCGGCAACGTCAAGGCCGATGTGCTAGCCGACAAGGACCCCTCCTTCCGACCCGAGAATTTTTGCCGCGTGATCCGCGCCTCCGCCTGGCCCGGCTGAGCGCCGCCCGACTCGTCCTTCCCTCCACCGAACCCGAGGAGCCATCATGTCCACAACAAAGCGCTTTACCAACGCCACCGGCGCACCGGTCGCCGACAACACCAACATCATGACCGCGGGTCCGCGCGGTCCGGCACTGCTGCAGGACATCTGGCTGATCGAAAAGCTCGCGCAATTCGACCGTGAAGTGATCCCCGAGCGCCGCATGCACGCGAAGGGATGGGGTGCCCACGGCACCCTCACGGTGACGCAGGACATCACCCGCTTTACCAAGGCGAAGATATTCGCCGCGATCGGCAAGAAGACGCCGATGTTCGCCCGCTTCTCCACCGTCGCCGGTGAGCGCGGCGCCGCCGACGCCGAGCGCGACATCCGCGGCACGGCAATGAAGTTCTACACCGAGGAAGGCAACTGGGACATCGTCGGCAATAACACACCGGTGTTCTTTTTCCGCGATCCGCTTCGCTTCTCCGATCTCAATCATGCGATCAAACGCGACCCGCGCACCGGGCTGCGCAGTGCGGACAACAACTGGGATTTCTGGACATTGCTGCCAGAGGCGCTGCACCAGGTCACCATCGTGATGTCGGACCGCGGCATCCCGAAGAGCTTTCGCCATATGCACCTCTTCGGCAGCCACACCTTCTCTATGATCAATGCGGCGAACGAGCGGGTCTGGGTCAAATTCCATTTTCGCACCCAGCAAGGCATCGCCAATCTCACCGATGCCGAGGCCGAAGCCATCGTCGCGAAGGACCGCGAAAGCAACGGCCGCGACCTTTTCAATGCGATCGAGGAGGGCCGCTTCCCGCGCTGGACGCTCTTCATCCAGGTGATGACCGAAGCGCAGGCGAAGACGCATCGCCACAACCCATTCGACCTGACCAAGGTCTGGCCGAAAGCCGAGTACCCGCTGATCGAGGTCGGTGTCATGGAGCTCAACCGATATCCGGAGAACTATTTCGCCGAAGTCGAGCAAGCGGCGTTCTCGCCCGCCAACATCGTTCCGGGCATCGGCTTCTCGCCGGACAAGATGCTGCAGGGGCGGCTCTTTTCCTATGGAGACACGCAGCGCTACCGGCTCGGCGTCAACTTCAACCACATCCCGGTCAACGCGCCGCAATGCCCGTTCCAGAGCTATCATCGTGACGGCAAGATGCGCACCGACGGCAATCTCGGCCGCACCCTGAGCTTCAATCCCAACAGCGACGGGCTCTGGGACAATCAGCCCGATTGCGCTGAGCCGCCATTGCCGCTCGAGGGTGAGGCGGCGCACTGGGACCATCGCGTCGACGACGATCACTGGGAACAGCCGGGTAACCTTTTCCGCCTGATGACGCCCGCCCGGCAGCAAGCCCTGTTCGACAACACCGCCCGTGCGATGGGTGAT
>DATEQL010000318.1:0-5825 GCA_035272665.1 Allostellaceae bacterium | reverse complement strand
TTGTGTCAGTATCGGGGACAGACCGTCCGGCGGTACCACGGCCGGACCTGGATTAATCGGCGGGGCCAAGAGCGCCGGGGTGGGTGCCGAATAGATAGTCGGCGGCGGCAGTGGCACCGGTCCCCTGGTCTGGGCGCCGGCTGCTGTCGCCGCGCCGATCAGTGCCAATAGCAGGCCGGTGGCTCGCGCCCTCACACCGACGCGTCCCCGCCTTCGCCCGCCAGCACGGCTTGTGCCGCTGCCAGCCGGGCGATCGGCACCCGGTAGGGCGAGCAGGAAACGTAATCGAGACCAACCGCCTGGCAAAAGCCGATCGACGCCGGGTCGCCGCCATGCTCGCCGCAAATGCCCAGCTTCAATCCCGGGCGGGTCGCCCGCCCTCGCTCGGCGGCGATGCGCACGAGCTCGCCGACCCCGGCGACGTCGAGTGTGACGAACGGATCGTGCTCGAAGATGCCGAGCCGCTGATAGGCCCCGGCAAAGCGCGCAGCGTCGTCGCGCGACAGGCCGAAGACAGTCTGGGTCAGGTCGTTGGTGCCGAAGCTGAAGAATTCGGCCGTCTC
The DNA here is from genome assembly GCA_035272665.1 of Allostellaceae bacterium. Classification (GTDB taxonomy): domain Bacteria; phylum Pseudomonadota; class Alphaproteobacteria; order ATCC43930; family CGMCC-115725; genus AP-15. The sequence goes on along the minus strand of DATEQL010000318.1, from coordinate 5,262 downwards.
GGCGATCTCGCCGGCGCGCAATGCCGCCCGCGGCAGCTCGATCATCGTGCCGACGAGGTAGGGTAAGGTGACGCCCGCTCGTTCCATGACCTCATTGCCGACACGATCGATGATCGCCTTGAGGATGTCGAATTCCTTCTTGGTCGCGATCAGCGGCACCATGATCTCGGGCTCGACCGCCTCGCCGGTTTCCTTCGTCACCAGAACGGCCGCCTCGAATATCGCAGCCGCCTGCATCTCGTAGATCTCCGGATAGGTGATCCCAAGGCGGCAGCCGCGATGGCCGAGCATCGGGTTCACCTCGTGCAGGGCCAACGCGCGCTGGCGGGTGGCAGAGACGTCCTTTCCGGTCAGCCGCGCCATCTCGCCGAACTCGGTCTCGGTCTTTGGCAGAAACTCGTGAAGCGGCGGGTCCAACAGGCGGATGGTGACCGGGAAGCCCTTCATGATGCGAAAAATCTCGGCGAAATCCTCGCGCTGCATCGGCAGCAGCTCGGCCAGCCCGGCCCGCCGTCCGGTTTCGTCTTCGGCCATGATCACGCGGCGCATCGCGTCGATGCGGTCGGCCTGGAAGAACATGTGCTCGGTGCGGCTGAGCCCGATACCCTCGGCGCCGAACCGGCGCGCCATGCGGGCGTCGACCGCGGTCTCGGCGTTGGCGCGGACCTTCATCCCGCGGATCGCGTCGGCCCATTCCATCAAGGTCGCAAAATCACCCGAGAGCTCCGGCTGGATCGTTGGCACCGCGCCCACCATCACCTCGCCTGTCGATCCGTTGATCGTGATGATCTCGCCCGCCGACAAGACGGTGTTTCGTGCCGCGATCGTCCGGGCCGCGTAATCGACCCGAAGGTCGCCCGCTCCGGTGACACACGGTCGACCCATGCCGCGCGCCACCACCGCTGCATGACTGGTCATGCCGCCCCGGGTGGTCAGGATCCCCTTGGCGGCGTTCATGCCGTGGATGTCCTCCGGGCTCGTCTCGACGCGCACGAGGATCACCGGCTCGCCGCGCGAGGCGAGCGACTCGGCCTCGTCGGCCGAGAACGCGACCTTACCCGAAGCGGCACCGGGCGACGCCGGTAGGCCGCGAGCTAGGACCACCGTTTTCGCCTTCGGGTCGAGTGTCGGGTGCAACAGCTGATCGAGCGAGGCCGGCTCGATGCGCCGGATCGCCTCCTCCCGAGTGATGACGTCTTCTTCGACCAGCGACACCGCGATCTTCAGCGCGGCCTGGGCGGTGCGCTTGCCGGACCGGGTCTGCAGCATCCACAGCTTCCCGCGCTGCACCGTGAACTCGATGTCCTGCATGTCGCGGTAATGATCCTCGAGGATATGCCTCACCTGACGGAGTTCGTCGAACACACCGGGCATTACTTCTTCCATTGCCGGCAAAGCAGATTTGTTTGCTTTCTTGCCGGCGATGGTCAAATGCTGCGGCGTGCGAATGCCGGCCACGACGTCCTCGCCCTGGGCGTTGACTAGATACTCGCCATAAAACTCGTCGGCACCGGTCGAGGGGTTGCGGGTGAAGGCCACGCCGGTCGCGCAATCGGATCCCATGTTGCCGAATACCATCGCCTGGACATTGACCGCGGTACCCCAATCGCCGGGAATGTCGTGCAGCCGCCGATAGGTGACGGCGCGCGGGTTCATCCATGAGCCAAAGACGGCGCCGATTGCGCCCCACAGCTGCTCCTGCGGTTCCTCCGGAAACGGTCGTCCGAGCTCTTGAGCGACCAGATCCTTGAACCCGGCGACGAGCGTCCTCCAGTCTCCCGCCGAGAGGTCGGTGTCGAGCAGCACACCATTGTCGAGCTTGTGGTTTTCGAGCAGTTCCTCGAAATGGTTCTCGATGCCGAGCACGACTTGCCCGTACATCTGGATAAAACGGCGATAGCTGTCATAGGCGAAGCGTTCGTCGCCGCTCTGGCGAGCCAGACCCTCGACCACCCGATCGTTGAGCCCAAGGTTGAGCACGGTATCCATCATGCCCGGCATCGACACGCGCGCTCCGGAGCGCACCGAAACAAGCAGCGGGTTTCCGGGGTCTCCGAACCGTGCGCCGCACGACTGCTCGATCTCGGCGAGCGCCTCGCCGACCTGTTTGCGGAGCTCCGCCGGGAAGGATTTGCCGTTCATGTAGTAGTAGGTGCAGACCTCGGTCGTGATCGTGAAGCCCGGCGGCACCGGCAACTCGAGATTATTCATCTCGGCAAGACCAGCACCTTTGCCGCCGAGCAGGTTCTTCATCTCGGCGCGGCCCTCGGCGGTGCCGTCGCCGAACCTATAGACCCACTTCGTCATCCGCCTATTACCCTTCGATCCGCGAGAAGTCGGCAACCTGGTTCATTGTCTCGCCGATGCGCGACAGCAATCGCAGGCGGTTCTCTCTGAGCGCCGGCTCCTCGCAATTGACCGTGACCTTGTCAAAGAAAGCGTCAATGGAAGGTCGAAGCCGCGCCAATTCATTCATAGCCTTGTCGAACTCCTCGCGTGCCAGGAGAGTTCCCGCACGGCTCCCGATCTCGCCGAGGCGGTCGACGAGCGTACGTTCCTCGGGCTGACGCAGCAGCGCCGGATCCACCTCGCCGCCATGGGAACGCCCGTCCCTTCGCTCTTCGATAGAGACAAGGTTCGAAGCACGTCGATACGCGGTCAGCAAATTCGTCCCGTCCTCCGAGGCAAGGAAGCCCGCGAGCCCATCGACGCGTTTGAGAAGACGTGCCAGATCGTCTTCAGCCGCGCCGACCTGAGCGAATGCCGCCGTAATCAGATCGTGGCGAACGCCGCGCTCGCGCAGATGCACCTTCAGACGGTCGGCGATAAAGTCGAGGAGCTCCTCGGACGGATCATTCAGCCCGCGGCGCGCAGGGTCAAAGTTCGACGCTGCCTGCCGGAACACGTTGCGCAGCTGCAACCGCAGCCCGTTTTCCAGGATCAGCCGGATCACCCCGAGCGCCGCGCGCCGAAGTGCAAACGGATCGCGCGAGCCGCTGGGCTTTTCGTCGACGGCGAAGAAGCCGACCAACGAATCGATCTTGTCGGCGAGAGCCACGGCGACGCTCACCGGCGCGCCGGGGCAGGCGTCGCTTGGTCCGAGCGGCCGGTAGTGATCGGCGATCGCATCGGCGACGCTATCGTCCTCCCCGTCGTGCAGCGCGTAATAACGCCCCATGATCCCCTGCAGTTCGGGAAATTCACCGACCATGCCAGTCGAAAGATCGGCCTTGGCGAGATGAGCGGCGCGACGAGCAAATTTCGGCTTCTGCTGGCGAAGCAGCCGCGCTAGGTCGTAGGCTAGGACCTCAACGCGCTCGACCTTCTCGAATACGCTGCCGAGCTTCGTATGAAACACGCGGTCCGCAAGCGCTGCAACGCGGTCTTCGAGCCGTACCCTCCGATCCTGGTCCCAGAAGAAACGCGCATCGGTGAGCCGCGCCCGCAATACGCGTTCATTGCCGGCAATGATCGTCCTCCCGCCGTCGGCAGCAAGATTGTTCGCGACAAACAGAAACCGCGGCGCCGGGCTGTCATCCGGCTTCAAGCAGGTGAAATATTTCTGGTGCGCCCGCATCGCCGTCGCCAGAACCTCCGGCGGCAGCACCATCGACTCGTCGTCGATCGTCCCCATCAATACGACCGGGAACTCTACAAGCCCAGTGACCTCGTCGAGCAAGTCGGGATCAGGCTTGACCCTCAGCCCATCCGCCGCGGCCAGTCGCGCGAGATCGGCAGCGATGATGTTGCGACGCCGGTGGTGGTCGAGGACGACATAGGCCCGTTCGAGACGGTGAAGGTAGTCCTCGACGCTCTCGACCGCGATTTCGCCCGAGCCGAGAACCCGGTGGCCCCGCGTGGTCCGACCGACCGGTACGCCGTCGAGCGGCAGCGGTAGCACCGCGCCGTCGAACAAGCAAATCACCGAAGTCAGCGGCCTCACCCAGCGCAGGGACGAAGCGGGGTAACGCATCGATTTCGGCCAGGGCAATTCGCCGATTGCCGCCCGGATCAATTCGGGCAGGACCTCCGCCGACGGCGCGCCGGGCCGCTCGATCCGTGCGAAATAGAATTCGCCTCTGCCCGTGTCGCGTATCTCGCAGTGCTCGATCGAGCTGATGTCCGCCGAGCGCAGAAAGCCCTCGATCGCCGGCCGCGGAGCACCGACGCGCGGTCCGCGCCGCTCCTCGGTTCGATCCGGCTGTCTGCGGGGGATTCCTTCGGCGATCACCGCGAGCCGCCGCGGCGTGACATAGCCGCGCAGGCTCGCCGCCGGAACCTCGGCAGCGGCAAGCCTGTCGCGCAGCAAACCGGTCAGTTCGTCGATCGCCCGGCGCTGCATCCGCGCCGGGATCTCTTCGGATAAGAGCTCGAGCAGCAGTTCGGCCACGTCAATCGACCGCTGCCGAACCGGCGAGCCAGGCCTCGCAGCACGCCCGGGCGAGCGCCCTGACCCGCAGGATGTAGGCGGCGCGTTCGGTCACGCTGATGGCGCCGCGCGCATCGAGCAGGTTGAACAGATGGCTCGCCTTCAGGCATTGGTCATAAGCCGGCAGCGCCAGCCGGTGGTCGATCAGCACCCGGCACTCCTTCTCGGCATCAGCAAAATGCGCGGCGAGGCGGGCGGTGTCGGCGAACTCGAAATTGTAGGCGGAGAATTCCCGCTCGGCGCGCTTGAAAACGTGACCGTAGGTGACGCGACCGGGGCCGCTCGCGACGTTGTAGTCGAGATCGAACATGCTCTCGACACCTTGGACATACATCGCCAGCCGTTCGAGCCCGTAAGTCAGCTCGGTCGAGACCGGATCGCATTCGATCCCACCGACCTGCTGGAAATAAGTGAACTGACTGACCTCCATGCCGTCGAGCCAAATCTCCCAGCCGAGCCCCCAGGCGCCCAAGGTCGGGCTCTCCCAATCATCCTCGACAAAGCGAATGTCGTGCCGGCTGGCATCGATCCCGATAGTGGCGAGGCTCGCGAGGTAGAGCTCCTGGCTGTCCGCCGGCGCAGGCTTCAGGATGACCTGGAGCTGATAGTGTTGCTGCACACGGTTGGGGTTTTCGCCATAACGGCCGTCGGTCGGCCGCCGCGAGGGCTGGACATAAGCAGCGCGCCAAGGCTCGGGCCCAAGGGCGCGTAGGGCCGTGGCCGGATGGAAGGTGCCGGCGCCGACTTCGATGTCGTAGGGCTGGAGGATTACGCAGCCTTGCTCCGCCCAGAAGCGCTGCAGATCGAGGATCAGCGACTGGAAACTCAATGCC
>DATEQL010000317.1:0-2254 GCA_035272665.1 Allostellaceae bacterium | reverse complement strand
CGCCGCACCCATCCTCAGCACCGTGCGCAGCGCGTATTCCGGCAGCCGCCCCGGATCGAGGCTGATCGGCAATACCTCGCCGACCCGGTAATGGACGCTCATCGCCAGGCCGCCCCAGGCGACCAGCGCGATCAGCCCGAGCACCAGCGGCAAGGCCACGAGGTCCCAATAGTTCGGGCGCAGCCGCGACGGCCAGGCGATGAGCGGCAGGCCCCAACGCGTTTCCATGACCCCCAGTAACCCACGCCCCGATCGCCGCGAAGCGCTAAATCAAGCCCTGCTTTCCGTATTCGTCATGGCCGGACCAAGGGCTTGCCGACGCGTCGATCGGCGGATGACGACGATCGGAGGGCCGGTACTCGACCCGGGCCCTAACGCGTTATGGCCGGACTTGATCCGGCCATCTACGGGCTTGCCGACGCGTCGGTCGGCGAAAGGCATGGATCACCGGGTCGAACCCGGTGATGACGACTATCGGAGGGGCATCCAAGGTTGCCCTCGTTGGGGCTAAGGTCGACAATGGACTGGTGCGAGGGGGATGGGTCTACATCGTGACGAACCGGCCGAATGGCACCCTTTATGTTGGCCTGACAAGCGACCTCGCGCGACGCCTTTGGGAGCACCGCGAGGGTGTGGGCGATGGCTTCACAAAAAAAGTATGGCCTGAAGCGGCTTGTTTGGGCAGAGCGCCGCGACGAAATCGCCCGCGGCGATCCAGCGCGAGCACAACCTGAAACACTGGCCACGAGCCCTGGAAAGTCCAACTGATCCTCGCGGGCAACCCCGGCTGGAACGACCTCTATGATCAGCTCGCTTGAGCACGTGGATGTTGACGGGCCGCTGAACCTTCTCGACCTCGACCGCTTGCGCGCGGCACCGCTCGTCCGCGACCCGTTCGATTTCGTTGTCGTCGAGGAGTTTGTGCGCCGCGATGCGCTGGCTTCGCTGGTCGCCGAATTTCCCGACATTCGCGGTCACGGCAGCTATCCGGTCGATACTGTCGAATGCAGGCCGGCCTTCGCGCAGCTCGTCGCCGCGCTGACCGGCGCCGCGTTGCGCCGTGCGGTCGAGGAGAAGTTCGGCGTCGACCTCGGTGCCCGGCCGACCCTGCTGACCATACGCGGCAGAAGCGACGGCGGGGACGGGCAGATCCACACCGATTCCGCGACCAAGATCATCACCCTCCTGCTCTATATGAACCCGGTTTGGGAGAATGCCGAGGGCCGGCTGAGGCTGCTGCGCGGTCCGAGCGATCTCGAGGATTATGCGAGGGAGGTGGCGCCGCTCGCCGGGACGATGCTGGCCTTTCGCCGCAGCGACCGCTCATTCCACGGCCACCATCCGCATGTCGGCGAGCGCCGCTCGCTGCAGCTCAACTGGCTGACCGACGGCTCGGTGCTCCGCCGTGAGCTCGGCCGCCACCGCTGGTCGGCGCGGCTGAAGGCACTGAACCCGTTCGCTCGCGCGACGCGCTAGCGCGATGTCGTCCCAAAGACGACGCTTGGAGGACCCGCAGCCCATCGCTGGACGGGTTTTCTATATCAATAAACTCATAGGCTTGCAGCCTTGTGTTGCAGTCCAGCCACTCTGCGACGAAAACACCACGAAGATAACAGAGTCGGCTTGATCGACGCCGCTCTTTTGATATTGTGACGCGAGAAAAGGAGCGAACCCCACAAATCGGGGGGACTGCAAACCTTAGTTAACAGAACCGGGAGGGGAACAAGGGCATGATTTAGTAGGGGGAGTGATGACCACAAAGCGGAATATCAACAGCGCAGCGGCGACCGGCGGGCTCATCGCTGCGATCGCGCTGCTGACAGGATTCCCTGCGGCACGCGCCGACGAATTGGCGGACCTGCGGGCCAATCAGGAACTCCTCCAGCAGCGCATCGATCAGCTCTCCCAAGCGCCACCGGGCGCGGTGCCCGGGCCATATGTGCCAGGGTTCGGCCCGGAGACGCAGGCGAAACCGGGCGGCGTGCCGGTTGTCGGAGGCAGCTTCCCGCGGTCGTTCCTGATCCCCGGCACCGACACCTCGCTGCGCATCGGCGGCTTCGCCAACGCCAGTGTCCTCTGGTACCTCAAGGGTGCGGCCCCCGCCGGCCAGCTTGATGGTCAAGGCGGCAACCCCAATACGACCTTTACCGACGGGCAGGGCGGCACCGGGAACCTGGCGAGCATCCCGCTCAACAACGCGATCGGCAATGGCGGGCGCAGCTCGGCGACCTTCATCTCGCCGAAACAATCGCGT
>DATEQL010000316.1:0-6277 GCA_035272665.1 Allostellaceae bacterium | reverse complement strand
GTCTGACCAACCCCGAGCTGGAGGGCGTGTCGGCCAGCAACACACTGGTCGCCAACATCCAGATCGTGATGCCGGGCGAGATTGCCCGGGCCCATCGCCATTCTGCGGCGGCCCTCCGCCTGATCATCGAGGGCCGCGGCGGCTACACGGTCGTGAATGGTGAGCGTGTCCCGATGTTTCCGGGCGATCTCGTTCTCACCCCCAACTGGTCATGGCACGACCATGCCAACGACACCGACGCGCCAATGATCTGGCTGGATGGCCTCGACACTCCCCTGGTGCGGATGCTCGAGGCCGGTTTCTACGAGGAGTACCATCAGGAGCGGCAAGCCCTCGGTGCGGCCGTCAACGCCTCGCAGTGGCATTACCCGATGTCGGAGATGAGGGCCGCCCTGCAACGGCTGGCTGCCGTCAATACCGGCAAAATCGGCCTCGAATACACCAACCGGGTTACCGGCGGACCGGTGATGCCGACCATCGCCTGCACCATGCGGCTGCTGCGTCCCGGTGAGAAGACGCAGGCCTGCCGCCGTGTCTGCTGCACTAACTATCACGTGGTCGAGGGCGCTGGCTACTCGACGGTGGGCGGCCGGCGGCTGGACTGGGAAGACAAGGACGTGTTCACGGTGCCCACCTGGACCTTCGCCGAGCACGTCAACATTAGCGATCGCCCAGCCTACTTATTCAGCTTCAGCGACGCGCCGGTGATGAAGGCCTTGAGCCTCTACCGCGAGGAGACCAGGGCATAGAAGCGGGTCCGCGCGACGAGAGTGCAGATTGCCCTGGCACTCTACGGCCTAAAGCCGCAGGTGGCGGCGACGGCGCTGCAAGGCCTCGCTGTCAAACGAGCAAAGCGGGCGACGGCTCGGGGGCGAAGAGCTCATGCGATCCGCCGAGACCTCGCAATTCATGCCGACCGAGCGGGCGGAGGTTGCCGCCATAGGCGCGAGCGAAGGCCTCGCTGACCACGATCGACAAATCGAGAGCCTTCGCCACGGCCTCGACCCGGCTGACGAGGTTGACCGCCGGGCCGATCACGGTGAAATCTTCGGACTGGTCGTCGGGCACCGACATTGAAGGTCTGGTCCCGACCCGAAGCCAAAAGCGCTCCAAAACAACGCCGTGGGCTTCTTTAAGCCGGTCGGACGGCAGCCTCTGGCATTTCGCTCGCCCACCGCATCGTCTCGCGCTCGGGGCGCATCAGCGCCATCCCGATGACGCCGCCGACCAGCATGATGACACCACAAATCATGAAGCCGGTGTTGAAGCCGTCGAGCGGCGTCGCCGCCGTCTCGACGACGCTACCCATGACATAGGGGGCCAGGAGCCCGGCCGACGTGCTGACAGCGGTGCCGATGGCGAGCAGCGCCCCGCGCTGAGCGACCGGCGCGATTTCGCTGACGACTGCATTCGCGACCACGTAGATGACCGAAGGCAACGCCACCCCGATCGTCGTTAGGGCGATCTTGGCGGAAATGCCCGCCACGTATGGCATGATCGCCAGCGCCGCGCCGCCGAGTGCGACGCAGGCGCCGCCGAAGATCCCGCGCGCCACCCGGCTCGACACCCCGCGAGCGAGCAAGCGCTGCGAAAACCAGCCGGCAGCGATTACCAGGATTACGCTGGCACCCGCCGGAAGCGCGCCCAATAGGCCGATCGAGCCCTGTGTAAAGCCGAGCCCTTTGATCAGAAATGCCCCCTGCCAGGACAGGGCTTGCGACAACCCCCACTGGGCGCCGAAACTCGCGCACCAGCATGCAATGATCGTCGGGCTGAGCAACAGCTGCCCATAGGCAATCCTTTCGGGTGTTGGCGCCGCGTCCGTCGCTGCGGCGGCGGTCACCGAGCCTTCGCGGCCGAGCACCAGCCACGCCGCAGTCCAGGCGAGGCCGGCGATGCCGAGCACACCGAAGGCCCAGTGCCAGGAATAACGCACGATGACCCAGTTGAGCAGCGGCAACGCCACCATGATGCCGATACCGGCTCCCTGCGCGATGATCGCGGTAGGCAATGTGCGGAGCTCGTTGGGAAACCATTTGTAGGCCGAATGCAGCGCCACCGGAAAGGCCGGTCCCTCGCCGGCGCCGAGGGCGACCCGGCAGGCGACCAACGCGGTGAACCCGACCGTCCCGAGCATCGGAAACTGGGTCAGTGCCCAGACGAGGCCCATGGTCAGTAACACCCAGCGCGTCTGCACCCGATTGACGATGAAGCCTGTAACGATCGCCGAAACCGCAAACAACAGGTAGAAACTCGAGCCGATCAATCCGAACTGGCGTGGGCTGAGCTGGAGCTCCTGCATGATCGGCACGGCGGCGATCCCGATCACCGCCTTGTCGGCAAAGTTGATCAGCATGAACAGGAACAACAGAGCGACGACTAGCCAAGCCTCCTTCGGCGTCCCCGTCTGGTGGGTTTTGGCGACCCCGCCGGACCGGACGGCGGTCTCCCGAATTTCAGCGCTTGTGGACCGAGAAGCCTGGACGCTCATGGTGAACTCCGTGCAAGTCGGGTACCTATCCGTACCCTTTATTAGGGTACGGATAGGTACCAATCAAGGTCATTTTTGGGGGCACATGGAAAACACCGTCATCACCGATCGGTCCTCCGCTGAAAATCCCATGCGAGAGCCCATCCTGGGTGCCGCGTTCGAGGCGTTCACAGAAGATGGCTATGCTGGTACCAGCGCTCGAAATCGCGAGACGCGCCAACGTCTCGAAACGAGATCTGCAAAATCTCAGCCCTTGCCTAACGGCGGCATCATCATCGACCACGAAGACGGTCTTATCCGACGTCAGCGCTCGCTGTGGCCTGGGGTGTCGGGTCGCGTGGGCCCGATGCCCAATTGGCATGGACGCCGAGGTGGGACTGATCAGCGCGACGCAACCCAGGCGGTTCACCCAAGCTCGTCGAGCAGCGCCTTGGCCTCCTTTAGATCGGGCGTGTCAAAGCCCTCGGTGAACCAGCCGTGTATCGGGGCGAGGAGTTCGCGCGCCTTGCCGCGGTTGCCTTGTTTGCCCCAGAGGTCCGCCAGATCCCGCGCGACGAGAAGTTCGATTGACCGGGCGCGTTGGCTGCGTGCAACGGCGAGCGCGTGCTCCAGTATCGTTTGCGCTCTCAACCATGCCCCCGGCGGTCCGGCTATCAGGAAAGCGCGTGCTTTCGCGCGGCAGAACTCCGCTTCAAATAACAGCTCGTTGGTCTGGCCCGCGATCTTCTGCACCTCGTCGACGGTGTCCAAGACGGCGTCAGGCCGGCCGTGCTGGATCAGCGCTCGACATAGCAGAGCGTAAAGCGCCGTGATCCCCATTCGCTGGCCGCGGCGCCCATGGTCATCCAATTCGGCTCGCAATTCTTCTAATTTGGCCGAGGACGGGTCTAGCAGGCTTGTGCAAATCCCACACGCAATGCGGGCAAGATTGCGCCACAGCCCAAATCCGTGTCGCTCCGATAACGACAAACAGCGTTCGGCATGAAGGTGAGCCGTCGTAGACTCGCGCCGAAGAGCGTACAGAATCGAAGCATAATACAGACTGTAGGCCTGAGTATGTGGATGCGCGATCTCATCCGCGCGGTCCAAGGCAGCGGCCATCTGTTTTATAGCCCCGTCGGGGTAGCCAAGAAACCACAACGCCCACGCCATTACGGCCCGCCCGGCCGCGCCGGCATCCTGGCCGGCAGCGCGAGAGGCGATACGAGTGCGCTCGTCGCCGGAGTCAAATGTCGCGACGGCCTCTTCGGTGCGAGCCAACGCCTCAGCCGGGCGACCCATCAGGATTAGCGCTAAAGCCGAGCCACGGAGGAAATTGATCAGCGCCGGCTGGTCTCCATGCATCTTGGCCAGATCAATCCCGGCGCCAGTCGCCTCATCAGCTTCCCGCAGCTCACCTCGGACGCCACGCATGACAGCAAGCCAATACAAGACGTTCAGGTGCTCAGGCGGGCCCTGGAGTTGTTCGCATAGTTCGCGTGCCCGCTCAAAAGTTACTAGTGCCGCGTCCGCGATCGGACCTCGGGTGGCGATCAAGCAGGGACCGAGTACAAACTGAAGGTCGAGTTCGAGCCGATCTCTGGGTGCACCCGCAGGCAAACGGCCGACCGCCTCGATCCCCCGCCGCAGATGCCCAATAGCTTCGAGATTGGCGGACCGGTTCGTCGCGTTTTTGCCAGCTCGCAGCCAATAGCCCACCGCCTTAGCGGCCAGCCCGCCTTCGGTGAAATGATGGGCCAGAATCTCGGGCTGCGTCTCGACCATCTCCGGAAAGTCTTTCTCAAGTGCTGTACCAACCTGTACGTGTAAGGTTTGGCGCTGGCCTCGCAGCAGCGTGCCGTAGGCGGTGTCCCTCACAAGCGTGTGCTTGAATAGGAAGGTGGCCTGGGGCGGCGCCCCGTGCTGAAATACGAGGCCCGCCTCGACGAGCCGGCTAAGCGCGACCCGTAGTTCTGCTTGCGTGGGCTGGGTAGCCCCAACCAACAGCTCGTACGAGAACTCGCGGCCAATTACCGCGCCGACCTGCGCAATCTCCTTGGCTGACGGGCCGAGCCGATCGAGCCGCGCCATTAACGAAGCCTGCAAGGTCGCTGGGACCGCCAACGAGGTCGCTGAAACGGACGACACGAGCTTTCTGCCTTCGTCGCCTCCGGCGCTCGCGGTTTCGAGGACGGCCTTTGTCAGTTCTTCGAGAAACAGCGGCACACCGTCGGTACGCTCAACGATTTCGTCTACGATCTCTCCTGACAGCACCGCAGCGTTGCCGATGATCGCGCGAACTACTTCGTCACTCTCGTCCCGCCCCAGTCGACGCAGAGACAGTGTCGCCACGTGCGGCTGGCCTGTCCAAGGCAGTTGAACCTCCGGGCGGAAGGTCGCAATCAGGAGCACCGGCATTCCTACGATCTGCGCAACGGTCAGATCGAGCAGCTCGCGGGAGGTCGGATCGGCCCAATGCAGGTCCTCGAAAATCATCAGTACCGGTTGCCCGCTCGCCAAGCCTGAGAGATGGTGGAGCAGTGCCTCGAGTGTCTTTTCCTTCTTGCGCAGCGGGGTGAGGTCGAGAGCCGGGTAGCGGTTGTCGAAAGGCACAGCCAGAAGCTCGGCCAGCAATGGCACGTCGCCTGCCACCGGGACATTCGGTGCAACGAGCGCCTCCAGCTTATCGAGCCTCGCCGAAGGCGTGTCGTCGCGCTCGAAACCAGCCGCCCGTTCGAGTTGTCCAATGAACGGGAAAAGGGCGCTATCCTGGTGGTGCGGTGAGCAGAAATATCGCAATGGCGTGTACGGCTCGCCTCCGAGCCTATCTCGGAACGCCTCCGTCAGTCGCGATTTCCCGATCCCCGCCTCGGCCGAGATCAGTACCACGCGCCCACTGCCCCCTTTCGCCTGCGCCCACCGGCGGCTGAGTAGCCCGATCTCCTCTTGGCGCCCGATGAGCGGTGTCAAGTCAGCCGAATGCAGGGCCTCGAACCGGCTCTCCATGGCGCTCGGCCGGAGCACCTGATACGCTTGCACCGGCTCGGCGAAGCCCTTCAGCTCGATGGCGCCAAGGGCACGGTATTCGAACAGATGGCCCAGAAGCCGCCGCGTATTTGGTCCGATCACGACCGTATTGGGTTCAGCGAGAGCTTGCAGCCGCGCGGCGAGGTTGGGCGTCTCGCCAACGATTTCCCATTCTTGTGCCTCGCCGACACCGACGATGCTACCGACAACAACCAAACCGGTGCCAATGCCGATCCGGATTTCGAGCCGTTCATGTGTTTGGAGGTGGCGAACGGCCTCAATGAGAGCCAAGCCCGATCGTACCGCACGCTCGGCGTCAACCTCGTGGCCTTTCGGGTAGCCGAAATAGACCAAAACGCCATCGCCCATGCTCCTAGCTACAAAACCACCGTAGCGGCCGATCGTCTCAGCAACGCACTTGTGGTAGGCGCCCAAAACCTCGCGCATGTCCTCGGGATCGAGCCGCGAGGTCAGCTCCGTCGAGCCGACGAGATCGCAGAACATCACCGTGAGCTGCCGTCGCTCGGCGCCATCAGTGCGAGGTGCCTCCGATACGGCTGGCCGCATCGGGGCGGCCTCCGCGAACGGCCTGCCACAACCGCCGCAGAACTTCGCGGAGGCCTCGTTATCGAAACCACAGGCCGGGCAGGGCAAGGGCAACGACGCTCCGCACTGGGCGCAAAAGCGCCTTTTCGCCCCGTTTTCGGCCATGCAGCTCGGGCAGCGCATTTTGTGCCCCCGGAGGCGCTCGAAACGATGCCGGTTAAATATAACTCAGAG
>DATEQL010000315.1:0-4884 GCA_035272665.1 Allostellaceae bacterium | reverse complement strand
TCTGGAGCACGAGCTCGTCTATGGCGAGAGCTTCGCGGTGCCCGAGGATCCCGAGTTCATCGTGCCGATCGGCAAGGCACGCATCGCCCGGCCGGGCGAGCACGTCACGATCACCGCCTTCTCGCGAATGGTGAAGCTCGCGCTTCAGGCGGCTACTGAGCTCGAGACGGCCGGCATCTCGGCCGAGATTATCGATCTCCGCACGCTTCGGCCCTTCGACACGGCAACGGTCGTGGCCTCGGTGAAGAAAACCAACCGCATCGTTTCGGTCGAGGAGGGGTGGCCGTTCGCCGGGATCGGCGCGGAGATCGCAGCGATCGTCATGGCGGAGTGCTTCGATTGGCTCGACGCTCCGTTGAAGCGAGTCGCCGGCAACGACGTCCCTTTACCGTATGCCGCGAACCTCGAGCGTCTTGCGCTGCCCCAGGTCGAGGACATCGTCGCGGCAGCGCGCGAGGTCGCCTACCGCTAGACTCCCCCCAAAAGAACGTCATTGCGAGCGACGCGAAGCAATCTCGTGCCCCCCAGCTCTCCGCTCGAGATTGCTTCGCAGGCGTGCGGTCTCCTTGCAATGACCGCCACTTTAGTGATTAGGACATGCCGATCGAAATCCTGATGCCGGCGCTGTCGCCGACGATGACCGAAGGCAATCTCGCCAAATGGCTCAAGAAAGAGGGCGACGAGGTCCATTCCGGCGACGTGCTCGCCGAGATCGAGACCGATAAGGCGACGATGGAGGTCGAAGCCGTCGACGAGGGAAAAATCGGCAAGATTCTGGTTCCAGAAGGCGCTCAGGGGATCAAGGTGAACGCGCCGATCGCAGTGTTGCTCGGCGAGGGCGAAGACGCCTCGGCCCTCGAGAAATTCGCCGAGTCGGTGCCCCGACCCACTCCGGTAGCACCGCCTTCGCAGGAGAGCGTGCAGCCTGCGCCGGCCGCGCCGGCGGTGCCCGGCAGAGAACGTGGCAACGGCCGGGTTTTCGCCAGCCCGCTGGCGCGCCGCATGGCGCAACAGGCCGGTCTCGACCTCGGCGCGATCCGCGGCTCGGGACCGCAAGGGCGCATCGTCAAGTCCGACATCGAGGCGGCCCTCTCGGCCGGTCGCGCGGCACCCGCTCCCGCACCCGTTCGGCCGGCGCCGGTGGCGCAACCGGCGCCGCCGGCCGCACCGGTGTTGTCCAAGGAGCGGGTGGCGGCGCTCGCCGGCAACCCGCCCTACAACGAGCGTCCGCTCAATGCGATGCGCCGTGTCATCGCCCGGCGTCTGACCGAATCCAAGCAGACCGTCCCGCATTTCTATCTGACGATCGATTGCGAGGTCGATGCGCTGTTGAAGATCCGCACCGAGCTCAACGCAAAATCAGACGCTTACCGGATTTCCGTCAATGATTTCGTGATCCGCGCCGCGGCTCTCGGCTTGCGGCAGGTGCCGGCGGCCAACGCCTCATGGTCCGACGACGCGATCCTTCTCTGGGATACCGTCGACATCGCGGTCGCCGTGGCGCTCGATGACGGCTTGATCACCCCGATCGTCAAAATGGCCGACCGTAAAGGCTTGGCCGCGATTGCCAACGAGACCAGGGATCTCGTTGCACGCGCCCGCGCGGGCAAACTGAAGCTCGAGGAGTTTCAGGGCGGAACCTTCTCGATTTCCAACCTCGGCATGTACGGGGTGCGCGACTTCGCAGCGGTCATCAACCCACCGCATGGAGGCATCCTGGCTGTCGGCGCCGGCGAGCAGCGGCCGGTCGTCAAGAACGGCGCGCTGGCGGTCGCGACGGTGATGAGCTGCACGCTTTCCTGCGATCATCGAGCCGTCGACGGCGCCGTTGGCGCGCAATTCCTGGCGGCCTTCAAAAAGCTCGTCGAGGACCCGCTGACGATGCTGCTCTAAGGGGTGGTGTGGAGACGGCGCGATGGCCGAGACTTCCTTCGACTTGATCGTGCTGGGCGGCGGGCCGGGCGGCTATGTCGCAGCGATCCGGGCGGCGCAGCTCGGCATGAAGACTGCACTCGTCGAGCGCGATCAGCTGGGTGGCATCTGCCTCAACTGGGGCTGCATCCCGACCAAGGCATTACTGCGCAGCTCGGAGATCTACCATCTGCTCCATCGTCTCGACGAATTCGGTTTTTCCGCAAAGGACATTCGCTTTGACGCCGGGAAGATCGTCGCCCGCTCCCGCGCCGTCGCCAAACAGCTCTCCAACGGCGTCGGCTATCTGTTGAGGAAGAACAAGGTCAGCGTCTTCGACGGTCACGGGCGCCTGGCGGGAAGGGGCCGGCTCGCGGTCGAGAAGGACGGCGACCCGGTTGCCGAGCTTGCCGCCGATCACATCGTGCTGGCTACCGGGGCGCGGGCGCGGGCGCTCCCGGGGTTGGAGCCCGACGGGAAGCTGGTTTGGACCTACAAGGAGGCGATGGTACCGTCGGCGATCCCGAAATCGCTGCTGGTTGTCGGCTCGGGCGCGATCGGGATCGAATTCGCCAGCTTCTACCACGACATGGGGGCCGAGGTGACGGTGGTCGAGGTGCTCGACCGCGTGCTTCCGGTCGAGGACGAGGAGATCTCGGCGTTCGCCCGCAAGTCTTTCGAAAAGCAGGGGATCAAGATCCATACCAGTGCCGCGGTCGCGGGGTTGGAACCCAGCGGTGGTAATGTCACTGCGCGCATCGAGGCAGGAGGGCAGGGGATTGAGGTTACGGTCGAGCGCGTCATCCTCGCCGTCGGAATCGTCGGCAACGTCGAAGACATCGGGCTCGAAAATACCGGCGTCATGGTGGAGAGAAGTCACGTCGTCGTCGACGAATGGCTGCGCACCGGCGAACCCGGGGTCTATGCGATCGGCGATCTCGTCAGGCCGCCGTGGCTGGCGCACAAGGCGAGCCACGAGGGGGTGATCTGCGTCGAACGCATCGCCGGGGTCAACGACGTGCACCCGCTCGATCTCCACAACATCCCGGCTTGCACCTATTGCCGCCCGCAAGTCGCCAGCGTCGGGCTGACCGAAAAGAGTGCCCGCGAGGCCGGCCACGAGGTCAAGATCGGCCACTTCCCGTATATCGGCAACGGCAAGGCGATCGCGCTCGGCGAGCCGGAAGGGATGATCAAGACGGTCTTCGACGGCAAGACCGGCGAGCTGTTGGGCGCGCACATGATCGGCGCCGAGGTTACCGAGCTGATCCAGGGCTACACGATCGCCAAGACTTTGGAGACGACCGAGACGGAGCTCATCCGCACGATATTTCCGCACCCGACCCTGTCGGAGACGATGCACGAGGCCGTGCTCGATGCTTACGGGGGGGTGATCCACTCTTAAGCAGATAAGAATAGCCCTTCGCCGGATTGCCGGCGATTTATCGGATGTCGTCCTGCTGCCGCTTAATGGCGAGGGGAAGTCGATGTAGTTCGTGGGCTGCTAACACACCAAGACTGTCATCGAACTGTCATTAAACGGCTGTTTAGTGAGCCTAAGCCGTCGTCCGCGCCCGGCCGGCAGGATTTGATCACCGGCGTTTGTTATGGTGATTGCTGCCGAGCGCCTTTCGGCGCTGCTCCGCGCACGTCTCGGCTGAGGAAAACAGGCTACGAGGTCAGGCGGCGCGCCGCATTAAAGTCAATGGGCCGATCAACGGAGCGCGAGACATCATGGATTTTGATACGGCGAAGATCGCCTACGTACCGACCACAGGCGTGCGGCGGGTGCATGAGACGCCGCTCATCGCGGCGAGCGAAAATAGTCTCGAAGGGTATGGATGCCTCGTCGACGCGCCAAAGAGCTTCCCGATCGAGATCGTCCGTTGGCCGGCTCAGGGCTGGCGACCCATCGACGAGAATTCGGGCGATCAGGGCGGCGTCGCCGAAGGACTCTTCGAATTCTGGTGGAAAGGCGAGACCCTCTACGCTCGAAACAACGCCGTGGGCGACAGCTATCTTTTCGGCTGGAGCAACTGGCCGGAAGAGGCGGCAACCAGCGGTCCAGTGAGGCCACGTCACCGCGCGCTGATCTGGCGCGCCAATTATCACCCGGATGGCGGTCAGCTATTCTGTCCGTTGCACGGCGAGAGTTTCGTCGTACCGCTTGCCCTGCCGGGGGACGACGTGACACCGGAGCGGTTCGTCACGTTCTGGTGTGACGGCAGCCGCGGGCTCTACCTTCATCCGAACGTCTGGCACGGGGCGATCGTGCCCGTCGACGACCATGCGGAGTTCTTGGACCGCCAGGGCCGTGTTCATGCCCGCGTATCGGTCGATTTCGCAAAGGAATTCGGTTGCTACGTCGCGGTGCCAATGCGACGTCCTGACGCCTAGCGTGTTCTATCAGCCGAACGGATGTTCGTGACGCGACAGCTGGGCGAGTGTGCTTGACGGGGATAGGCGGGGCATCCACTTCTAGGCGCAGCAGTCAAAACGGTCAGATATGCCCACTCCCCCCTCGTCATGGTCGGACTCGACCCGTGGGCCTTCAGCCCACGGACCTGATCCGTGGGCATCCACGTGCCCAGGTGACAGGCCTCGGCCGGTTTCCGCAGATGCCCAGATCAAGTCCGGGCATGATGATCAGGGAACGGCTCCAAGGCTGTTCTAATGAACTCCGAGAGCGGGATCGCCGCTCCACTACCGTTGCGCCATCCCGAAAAGGTCCGGCGTCCCGATAACCCGATCCCGCGCAAACCCGATTGGCTGCGCGTCAAGGCGCCGGGCTCGCCCGAATATCAAGCGACCCGCCGGCTGATGCGCGCGCTGTCGCTCAACACGGTGTGCGAAGAGGCCGCCTGTCCGAATATCGGCGAATGCTGGAAGCAGAAGCATGCTACGGTCATGATCCTGGGCCGTGTGTGCACCCGTGCGTGCACATTCTGCAATGTCGCGACCGGCCGGCCGGAT
>DATEQL010000314.1:0-4222 GCA_035272665.1 Allostellaceae bacterium | reverse complement strand
AGTTCCGGATAGCTTAGGGGTAGCCGACGCTTACCGACTACGAAACCTAAACGGGTTACGCAACGTTCTTTCGACCTCGGCAATACCAATGCCGTTCCAGAAATAGGCCCGCTTCTTTTTACGAAAACCGGCTAAATCTTTATGCTGCCATGCGCGGCGGCGGGTTGCGCTTTACGTTTTCCTTCCTATGCGTAATCCGAAGGTAACTAAACCGAGCGGTAGAGGACGATCGCTATGCGTTGTCGCGGCGCACCAGGACATTGCGCGACATTCGGGCGAACGTCCCGACGGCGCCCCTCGATCTGCCCCGGCGAGGCGGCCCGTGTCCGCGGAACGGAGCGCGAGGCGAGGATGCGTCCTCGATGCGAGCGTCGATGCCGCAGCGCCGGTGATGGTCGAGATCGTTGACCGGCGATTATTGACTTGTCGTCGGGGGCGCAACCAGAACCCGGCACGAGGGGAGGGTCATTCTATCAGGGTGACGACGGCTTGCTCGGCTTCGCTCGCCGCGGCGTAGAAATCGCACAGGGTGCGAAACGCGTCGATCAGCCAGTCCTGGTCGTCCGTTTCCCATACGCCGGGATAGATCCCCAGCCGCGTCATCGCCTCGGCATCGAAGCGCGCGTGCAGCTCCTGCTCCAGGCCCGGCGACTGGAGAGCACCTGCGATCTCGGCGACCTGCGCCGGGGCGAAATAGCGTGCCGGCCCGTAGCCCCGGTTCTCGCCGATTTCACTGCCGCCGAACACGGCCTGTCCGAGAGGGCCGGAGGCGGGCTCGATCTTGCCGCACAACAGGTAATGAAGGGCGTGCCACGCCTTGTCGAGCGAGACGCTGTGGCCGGGAGCTCCGCGCGCCGGCGGAGCTCGGCGCCGGGCGGCCTCACGCTGCGCCAGCTGCAACAGCACCGCATTGTCGGCGCCAGGGTTGGGGAGGCCGTTCTTGCCGAGACCGAGCCGCCGCCGCAAGTGCTGGCGCACATCGGGCGGCAACCGCGCGAGCAAATCGGCGACAAGCTGCGGCGCTTGGCGGCGCAGGCGCTCTTGGCGTTGCGGGGCACCATCACCGCGGAGCAAGGGGAGATCCACGTCGCGCAGGGCAAGGTGATCGGGGGAGGGTCGTCGATCAACGGTTAGGCACAGGAGCAGCATTTTGGACGCGTTGCCGAGGCTTCTGGCGTGACGCCACCGAAGCCAAGGCCGAGGTCGGCGCCGCCTAGGCGCCGTCTCTCCATCTCGACAACAAAGTGGGTTTATCTCGCCGGGTTGGCCGGCACAAAACCTAGCGGCCGCGCCTCGGCCCGTTCCTCATCGAGATCTGTTGACGGCAGCCGGAGACCATGCACCTCTAGCGCCGTGCCGAGCGCGCGAATGGCAATGGCTAGGGCGAGAGCAAGCTCAGCACGGGCGATCCATCGTAAATGGGCCTCGAAACGAGCCTCGTCTCCCGTCTGCGCGGTCGCGATGAGTATGAGGAGTTGTCGCTCGTCGTTGGTCAGCCCGGGGTAGCCCGGATATCCGATTTGCAAGCGACGGCGCGAGGCGTGAGCCACTGCCCGCAAAAAAGTGCAGAAGGTCGCCAGCACCTCGCCGGCGTCTTCGCCGCATAATCGCGAGAACTCCCGCTCGATAAGGGGACAGCCCCCGCGCCCCGTCACGATTCTACGCCAGGTCCACACCAACAGGTGCTCTTCATCGCTAAGCGCGGTCACACGATGTTCGCGATCGATGGCTGTTACCTCCCCGCAGGGCTCTCAAGATTCATCGAGAGGATAGTTGCAATTGCGAGTTAGTTGCAACTATAATCGAAGGGCCTTACGCTGAAGGAGCCGATCTGATGGTCCCGTCTTACTCCGCGCCCGTCGATGCCACCGAAGAGCAAGTTCATGAACTGCAAGCGACCGAACTCCCCTTGTCATGACCCTCCGCTACTTCGCCCAGCAATGCCGTGATCCGGCGAGCATATCTCCGGGGTGGCGGGATGGCTTCCATGCCGCCGGCATCGATGACTGTGGTGTTCCCGCCTTCGACGGCCTGTTCAGCATCGGAGCGGCAGCGGCACTTCATCCACTCGACGTGCGCTGCCCGCGTTGCCGATTTCTCGGCAAAGATGAGAGGCTGTTCCTCCAGCTCGTCAGTTTTCTGCAGTACCGGCAGATCGGTGAGGCGGGGCAAATTCTCACTGGTTGGCTGCCGCCGGCCGCAGCGCAGATGGCAATGTTGCCGGCGCTAGCCCGGATTTCTCATACCGGGTTGGTTTTCGGGCGGCGGTGACGCATCCGACGGCTGAGCCGATAAAGAGAGTGGTGGTTGTGGGTTGAACCGGTTGGTTTCAACTTTTGCGAGTCCTTGTGGGGGCAATAGTCCCCAGGGTGGTTTGCGGGATTATTTTGGCCGCGTGTTCTGGTTCGTGTCAGCGCGCGGCGGCGGTCAGTGCAGTGTGGGCGGCGTGGTACTCGGCCTGATAGGGAAAGGCCGACGGCATCGCAAGCTTGATACGGCGCACGCTGGTACGGACCAGCGCACCGATCTTCAGGAGCTTGAGGCGGATGGTGCCACACGATGCCCGGGCAAACTGGGTATGGGCCAGCCCGATGCGACGCAAGGCGCAGATCAAGACATAGGCCATAGAGGCGAACCACAACCGCAGCTGGTTGGCGCGCATCGTGTGGGCCGAGGTGCGGTCGGCGTAGAGATCGAGCTGGCATTCCTTGATGCGGTTTTCCATCTCGCCGCGGGCGCAGTAGAGCTTCTCGTAGAGGTGGCGGGCCTCGTGCTCCTCGCGCGCCAGCGAGGTGACGACAAACCGCGGGTTGGCTTCGCCCCCGGTCCATTCCGCCTTGGCGACGACCCGGCGTTCGCGGCTCCAGCTCTTGCGGGTTCGCCAAGTGAAGTCCTTGAAGCGTCGCGTCGGCTTGCCGCTGCGTTGGCTCTGCTCTTGGGCCGCGGCGAGTTCGGTCTCGATCTCGGCGTTGAGGCGCGCGTTCTTGGCCAAGCCGAACAGGAAATCAACGCTGTTGCTCTCGCACCAGGCCATCAGCGCGTCGCGGGCAAAGCCCGAATCGGCGCGCAGCAGGATGCGCACCTTCGGCCAGCGCTGGCGGATACAGGCGACGATACGGGCGATCTCTTCGACGCTGCCAGCGCTCGCATCGATGTTGGCCGGGCGCAATTTGGCGGCCAACAGATGCCGGCCGCAGAACACGTAAAGCGGCAGATAACAGTAGTTGTCGTAATAGCCGTGGAAGAAGCGCTCCTCCTGATGCCCGTGCAGCGGATCGTCGGTGGCGTCGAGATCGAGGGTGATCTGCGGCGGCGCCACCGAATGGGCGTCGAGAAACAGGTCGACAAACAGTCCCTCGATCGCCGCCGCGTCATAGGTGATCTTGTGGTAGCGGGTCGGCTCCGGCCGGCCCAATTCCAGCCGGTTGAGCGTTGATTTGCCGGCCAGCGGCGCACAATCCGCGCGCCGTGCTTCGAGCTTGCCGCCCAGCACCGCCATGACCGGGTCGTGGCGCAACTGGTCGTGGTCGACCAGATCCTCGTAGCCCAACGCAATCCCGAACACCCGCTGACCCACCAGCCCCGCCACCTCGTGTACGACCAAGTCGGCAGCACGGTAATCGGTGAAGCAGCCGGCAAAGCGTTCGATCATTCGGATCTGCCGATCGGTGGCGCCGAGCAGCATCGCCCCGGCCTCCGAGGTCATCGTGCCACCGTCAAACGCCGCCACCACCGCCCGCCCTTCAACGCGTGCAAAGCCTAACAGATCCGCGCTACATTCTGTCTGCATCGGGACTCCCCCTGGTCGTGAGACAAACCGTTCTCGCAACACGATTTTCTCAGATCCAGGGCCCCGATGCACCTACCCCCTTTGAGAAATGCGGGCTAGGTCTGGCAAGAGCCCTTGCGAGATCCCGGATGATGGTGCCGCGGCGACAAACCGAAGAGACGATTTCGACCCGAACTGCCTCAGCTCTCGGCGATCACGGTCTTGCTCTGGTGCATTGAGTTCGGTCATGAGCGCACGGTCTCGCATCGGATCAACCACGCCTCTCCAAGAAGAGACGTCGCACCACATCGTCGATCTGCAAACGGTGATGCAACTGATCGACGTCCTCCTTGAAGAAGTCTCCTGCCAACATCGCGCCCTGATACCGAACGCGCTTCTCAACCTTGCCGTCGAACGCATGCTTGCCGAGCAAGCACCCAAATCCGCCGCCAC
>DATEQL010000313.1:0-3092 GCA_035272665.1 Allostellaceae bacterium | reverse complement strand
AGTTCCGGATAGCTTAGGGGTAGCCGACGCTTACCGACTACGAAACCTAAACGGGTTACGCAACGTTCTTTCGACCTCGGCAATACCAATGCCGTTCCAGAAATAGGCCCGCTTCTTTTTACGAAAACCGGCTAAATCTTTCTGCTGCCATGCGCGGCGGCGGGTTGCGCTTTACGTTTTCCTTCCTATGCGTAATCGGAAGGTAACTAAACCGGGCGGTAGAGGACGATCGCTATGCGTTGTCGCGGCGCACCAGGACATTGCGCGACATTCGGGCGAACGTCCCGACGGCGCCCCTCGATCCGCCCCGGCGAGGCGGCCCGTGTCCGCGAAACGGAGCGCGAGGCGAGGATGCGTCCTCGATGCGAGCGTCGATGCCGCAGCGCCGGTGATGGTCGAGATCGTTGACCGGCGATTATTAACTTGTCGTCGGGGGCGCAACCAGAACCCGGCACGAGGGGAGGGTCATTCTATCAAGGTGACGACGGCTTGCTCGGCTTCGCTCGCCGCGGCGTAGAAAGCGCGCAAGGTGCGGAACGCCTGGATCAGCCAGTCGTGGTCGTCCGTTTCCCAAACGCCGGGATAGATCCCCAGCTGCGTCACCGCGTCGGCATCGAAGCGCGCGTGAAGCTCCCGCTCCAGGCCCGGCGACTGCAGAGCACCTGCGATCTCGGTGACCTGCGCTGGAGCGAAATAACGCGCCGGCCCGTAGCCTCGGTTCTCGCCGATTTCACTGCCGCCGAACACGGCCTGTCCGAGAGGGCCGGAGGCCGGCTCGAGCTTGCCGCACAACAGGTAATGAAGGCCGTGCCACGCCTTGTCGAGCGAGACGCTGTGGCCGGGAGCTCCGGGCGCCGGCGGGGCTCGGCGCCGGGCGGCCTCACGCTGCGCCAGCTGCAACAGCACCGCATTGTCGGCGCCAGGCTTGGGAAGGCCGTTCTCGCCGAGACCGAGCCGCCGCCGCAAGTGCTGGCGCACATCGGGCGGCAACCGCTCGAGCAAACCGGCGACAAGCTGCGGCGCCTGGCGGCGCAGGCGCTCTTGCAGGTCGGAAGGGCTTTCGAACGGCAGCCCGGCATCGAGCGCGAACACGCCGGCAACCATCTCTGGCGTATGGCGTATCCTTGATCGTCGCCAGCTGATCCGGGGTGATCGCGACGAAGCGGGCTATCATCGACATCCGGGCATCCTTTTTGGTTGAGGCGCGCACTCGCGCCAAGTCGCCGAGCTTAGAGCCGGGCGGTTAACCGCAGGTCAAACCCGCCGCATCGTCCTTGTATTTGTCGTAGGCGACGCTTGTTGCGACAGCCGCGAAAAGGCGAGACGATGACCATCGCGGACCGAGAATCCGCCGAATGTTGGTTAGCGCCCCATGAAGTATGACGTGGTAATCATCGGTGGGGGAGCGGCTGGATCGGTGTTGGCCAGCCGATTGGCCGCAGACGCGCATACTTCCGTGCTGTTGCTGGAAGCCGGACCGGATTAACCCGGTCCGGCCAATCTTCCGGACGAAATCAAGTTGGGCCACACACGCTTCGCCGAGGCCTTAGTCTCCCGACACAACTGGGCGTTGCGGGGTACCATCACCGCGGAGCAAGAGGACATCCACGTCGCGCAGCGCAAGGTGATTGGGAGAGGGTCGTCGATCAACGGTTAGGCACAGGAGCAGCATTTTGGACGCGCTGCCGAGGCTTCTGGCGTGACCCCACCGAAGCCAAGGCCGAGGCCGGCACCGCCTAGCTAGCTAAGCGCCGTCTCTCCATCTCGACAACAAAGCGGGTTTATCTCGCCGGGTTGGCCGGCACAAAACCTAGCGGCCGCGCCTCGGCCCGTTCCTCGTCAGATCTGTTGACGGCAGCCGGAGACCATGCACCTCTGGCGCCGTGCCGAGCGCGCGAATGGCAATGGCTAGGGCGAGAGCAAGCTCAGCACGGGCGATCCATCGTAAATGGGCCTCGAAACGAGCCTCGTCTCCCGTCGGCGCGGTCGCGATGAGTATGAGGAGTTGTCGCTCGTCGTTGGTCAGCCCGGGGTAGCCCGGATATCCGATTTGCAAGCGACGGCGCGAGGCGTAAGCCACTGCCCGCAAAAAAGTGCAGAAGGTCGCCAGCACCTCGCCGGCGTCCTCGCCGCATAATCGCGAGAACTCCGGCTCGATAAGGGGACAGCCCCCGCGCCGCGTCACGATTCTACGCCAGGTCCATACCAACAGGTGCTCTTCATCGCTAAGCCCGGTCACACGATGTTCGCGATCGATGGCTGTTACCTCCCCGCAGGGCTCTCAAGATTCATGGAGAGGATAGTTGCAATTGCGAGTTAGTTGCAACTATAATCAAGGGCCTTACGCTGAAGGAGCCGATCTGATGGTCCCGTTTTACTTTGCGCCCGTCGATGCCACCGACGAGCAAGTTCATGAACTGCAAGCGACCGAACTCCTCCTTGTCATGACCCTCCGCTACTTCGCCCAGCAATGCCGTGATGCGGCGAGCATATCTCCGGGGTGGCGGGATGGCTTCCATGCCGCCGGCATCGATGACTGTGGTGTTCCCGCCTTCGACGGCCTGTTCCGCATCATAGCGGCAGCGGCACTTCATCCACTCAACGTGCGCTGCAGGCGTTGCCGATTTCTCGGCAAAGATGAGAGGCTGTTCCTTCAGCTCGTCAGTTTTCTGCAGTACCGGCAGATCGGTGAGGCGGGGCAAATTCTCACTGGTTGGCTGCCGCCGGCCGCAGCGCAGATGGCAATGTTGCCGGCGCTAGGTTTGGCAAGAGCCCTTGTGAGATCCCGGATGATCGTGCCGCGGCGACAAACCGAAGAGACGATTTCGACCCGAACTGCCTCAGCTCTCGGCGATCATGGTCTTGCTCTGGTGCATTGAGTTCGGCATGAGCGCAAGGTCTCGCATCGGATCAACCACGCCTCTCCAAGAAGAGACGTCGCACCACATCGCCGATCTGCAAACGGTGATGCAACTGATCGACGTCCTCCTTGAAGAAGTCTCCTGCCAACATCGCGCCCTGATACCGAACGCGCTTCTCAACCTTGCCGTCGAACGCATGCTTGCCGAGCAAGCACCCAAATCCGCCGCCAC
>DATEQL010000312.1:0-3730 GCA_035272665.1 Allostellaceae bacterium | reverse complement strand
TGGGATCGACAGCGCCGAGATGCGCCGGCGCAATCTGATCGGCGCCGCCGAGATGCCGTACAAGCTCCCTCGGCTGGAGCCCGGCGGCCCGGCCGTGGACACCGAATGTGACAGCGGCGATTACGGCGAGGCGCTCGAACGTTGCCTGGCCGAGTTCGGCTGGGCGGAAAAGCGCAGAGTGCAGGGCCAGCTGATCGACGGCCGCTATCACGGCATCGCGGTCGCCTGCTTTATCGAGGGAGCCGGCGCCGGGCCCAAGGAGACCGCGCGGCTCGAACTCGAACCGGACGGCGCGGTGGCGGTGTATGTCGGCTCCGCCGCGGTTGGGCAGGGCCTCGAAACGGTCATGGCGCAGATCGCCGCCGATACACTCGGCATGCCGCTCGACCAGGTGCGCGTATTCCATGGCTCGACCCCCTATCTGCAAGAGGGGTACGGCGCATTCCACTCGCGCTCGACGATCCTCGGCGGCTCGGCGGTATTCGAAGGTGCGAGGGCATTGCTCGACAAGATCCGGGTGGCGGCCGCCGCGCGGCTGGGCGGCTCCGTCGACGACATTGAGCTTGCCGATGGCCACGCACGCATGAGCGACGGCCGCTCGCTCTCGTTCGCCGAACTAGCGGCGGACAATTTGCGGGCCGACACCGCTTTCTCCAACAACAACAAGCTGACCTATGCCTATGGGTCAGCGGCGGCGCATGTTGCGGTCGACCCGGGGACGGGCCGCGTCGAGTTACTGGACTATCTGGTCGTCGAGGATGTCGGCCGCATCGTCAACCCGCTGACGTTGCATGGTCAGGCGATCGGTGGGGTCGTGCAGGGGCTTGGCGGGGCCTTCATGGAGAACCTTGTCTACGACGCAAACGGGCAGTTGTTGACCGGCAACTTGGCCGACTACCTGATCCCGACGGCGACCGATTTCCCGAGAATCCGCGCGGTAGCCCTCGAAAACCACCCCTCGCCCAGCAACCCGCTCGGGGTCAAGGGTGCCGGCGAGGGCCCGATCATCCCGGTCGGTGGGCTGATGGCCAACGCCGTCGCGAACGCATTGGCCTCGTTAGGAGCTATGCCGAACCAACTGCCGCTCTCGTTCGCGCGGGTCTGGCTCATGGGCTCGATCAAGAAATCCGTCGGCATTCCTTGAGCCCGGCTGCGAACCCTGGCGGCGTGACCGCTGCGGCTCCCGCTGGCGGCGGGTGAGGCCGCCTGTGGGCGACCGACTATCCGCATCCGACGGTTTCTTCCTGGGCGCGCCCGATATGGTGCGCGAGCGCTTGAGGGGCAACTAGCCTGCGACCCAGCGTGGCGTGCTGGCCGGAGGTGCCCATGAACTGACGAGGGCGGTTCCGGTCGTTGGCCTTTGAGCCCGCGACGCGTACGGTCACCCCACATCGTCGGGAGCGCAGTCAGAAGACGCAGCTCTCCACACACACTACCGGGGGTCAGTCACCGGCTCATCCCCGGTTGCTGCGCCAAGAAATGCTGGACGATCTCCCAGCCGGCGCCACACGCCAGCATGCGAGCAGATGTACTCCAGTGCCGAATCGAGAGCCCCAATCCGATGCGGCTGGCCGGTCACGAAGGGGTGGACCGCAATAGCCATGACGCGGGGGATTGTTTCGCCCTCGCGGTAGAGTGTGTCGAACTGACGCCGCAGCATCGCTTCAAATTCGGGAACCGACACCTTCATATCGAAATAGGCCGGCACGTCATTGGTCTGCACCGAATAGGGCAGCGACACCAGCGGCGGGCTGCCGATGTCGAATAGATACGGTTGATCGTCGTTGACCCAGTCACAGACATAGCGGATGCCGGCTTCAGCGAGGTAATCGAGCGTGTTCCAGGTCTCGGCCAGGCCGGCGCCGAGCCAGCCGACGGGACGCTTGCCGGATGCAGCCTCGATGCGGTCGATCGTCGCCCGGATCGCGTCGCGCTCCTGCGCGGCATCCATCTCGGTCAGCCGCAGCGCGTTGGTTTGGTTGTGGCCAATCAGCTCCCAGCCGAGCCGGCCGGCTTCCTCGATGATCTCGGGGTGATGGTCGCACACCTCGCTGTTCAGCGCAGCGCTGGCGCGGATGCCGTGCCGCGCCAGAACCTCCATCAACCGCCAGATGCCAATGCGATTGCCATAGTCGCGCACCGCCCAGTTGCGCACGTTCGGGATCTTGGCGTGCTCGCGCGGCACCCGCTCGTTGAGGTTACCCGGCATCACGTCGTCGAGGCCGAAGAATTCGATATTGGGATTGACCCACAGCGCCACTCGCGCTCCGTTGGGCCAAGTCAGCTTGGGGCGGCGGGTGATCGGCAGATAGGGGAGAGGCCCGTAGCGGCGCGGTGTCACGCGGACGCGCTCCTATTGCTGCAGCGACACCCCTGGTCATTGCCCGCGCAATTTGTACCAAGGATGTGGATTGCCCGGCACCTTCATGCGCAGCGTGTAAACGGAAGTATGCGCGCAGCACAGCAATGTCCGTAGATCTGGCCCACCAAAAGCGAAATTCACCGCTTGCTCCGGCCACTTGATAATGCCCACGCGCTTGCCATCGGGCGCCATCACCCAGATGCCGCCCGGCCCGGTGCAGTACACCCGGCCGATGCTGTCGACCTTCAAGCCATCGGGTATGCCCGGCTCCTTCCCTTGGTTCATATCGGCAAAGATGCTGCGCCCAACCATGTTGCCGGCGGCATCGAGGTTGATCCCGTGGATGTATTGCGACGAGCGCGTGTTGGCCACATACATCGTGCGCTCGTCCGGCGACAGCGCGAGCCCATTCGGATATTCGCAACGCGCCAGCACGCTTAAGCCGCCGGCCGGCGCCAAACGGTACACGCATGCGCCGTCCCAGAGGTTGTTGTCGCCTTCCGGGCCCGGTATCTCGCGCTCGTGATAGGCACGACGCTTGTCCGGATCGGTGAAATAAAGGCAGCCATTCGAGTGGCAAATCACATCGTTGGGGCGATTGAAACGGCCGCCTTTATAGTTGTCGACCAATGATTCCACTTTGCCGTCTGCGTCCATCCGCGTCAGGCGCCGGTCATCCCCCTCACACACAACCAGGCGGCCTTGCAAGTCGAAGGTGGTGCCGTTGCCGCCGATGGTGTTCCTGACGAGTTCCGGCTCTTTCCCCGGCGTCAGGCGAAAGAGCTCGTTCCGGCGAAGATCGACGAAATACCAATAACCGCCCGGATGCCAAAGAGGACCCTCGGTAAAAATGAATCCCGTGGCGAGGCGCTCGGCTGCCGTAGTTTCAAGCACGTCCGGCAGATAGTTGTTCGCGGGCATGATGCACTCGTTGTGTCGTTTTAGGGGCAGCGCCCCTGATCTTGCTTCGCCATCGTCATCGCCGGCGCCATCACAAGCCCTTCATACCCGTTGGCGGCCACCTCGTCGCACTTCTGCCGATAGATCCCGACCCCGCCGATATACGGCAGAAAAACCCGAGTCTTGCCGGGAATATTCGCGCCCATGTACCACGACGCCGCCTTCGGATAGAGGGTGCGATGCGCGACCTCGTTGACATGCGCCACCCACGCCTCCTCGGCTTCTGCCGTCGACTCGATGCAGCCGAGATCTCGCTCGCGCATTTCGGCGAGGCAGTCGGCGATCCAATCCACGTGCTGCTCGATGGAGACGATCATATTGCTGAGCACCGATGGGCTGCCGGGACCTGTGATCATGAACAGGTTCGGGAAACCCGCCGTCATCAGTCCGAGATAAGTGCGCGGCCCC
>DATEQL010000311.1:0-4539 GCA_035272665.1 Allostellaceae bacterium | reverse complement strand
CCGCGCTCGCCGCGCCAGACTCGGGGCGGTCGCTCCGCTGCGCGCGGGTCCCTCCTGTGGACTACCGGGACGAGCTGCGTCCGTGCCAACCTGTCCACCATGTCGCCGAACACCTGTCCACTATCTCTCCAGCCTTTACACAGTGCGGGAGAGGGTGCCAAGCGTAGTGAGGCGGGTGAGGGCACTCCGGTCACGCTTCCGCGGCGCGGCGGCTGCGCCGCTTCAGGCGCATCGCTCCCAGGAACACCGCGACCACCGCGACGATGATCGGGATCAGCGCGATGTCGAGGAATTCGAGCCCAGCCTTCAGCCGCCCGATATTCCTGCGCAACGCCGCCTGCACGTCGCGCAGTTGCCGGCGGGTTTGCAGCATATCGGCGCGGAACTCTTCGATCGTCTTCGCCTGCTCCGGTGACAGGGTCGTTGGCGCGTTCGCCTGATCCTTTCCGGTGAGCTCAGCCAATTTAGTCTCGGTGTCCTTGAGCTTCTGCTGCAATGTGCGCTCCTCGGCGCTGTAGCGCTCCTGTGCATTTTGCTCGATCTGATCGACGACCTCGAAGGGGCGCGCCGAGGTGCCGCGGCTTCGCAAACCAATCAGATCGTTGCCCCCGGCGAGCACCTCGATCGCATTGGCGACAAAGTCGCCATTGTTGGCGATCGGGATGGCAACCCGCTGGCCGAAGAAATCCTGACTCTGCACCCAAAATCGATCGTCGAGCATGTCGGTGTCGGCGACCACGACGATGTTGATCGGCTGTGCGGAGGTCTTGACCCAATCGGCGACAGGAACCGCCGGCGCTTCGGCAGGGTTGGTTGGTGCCGGAGCTGTTTGGGTGGGCTTGCTCTCGGATGCCTCGTTTTTAGGCGGATCCGTCGGGTCGGGCTTTGCTGAGGCCTGCGGCTTGGCAGGCTCCGGCCGCTTTGGCGGGCCGTCGGGAAAGGCGGTGTCAACCACGCCGGTCACTCGAGCGGCGAGGATGTAGCGTTTGTTGTCGGATTTGAACTGGGCCAGTAGGGCGGCGACATCGGGCAATCCGGTAAGCTTCTCGGCCGGGATCTTGGTCGATTCGGGGGAAGTCGTGATCAGCGGCTCGATCGTCGTCTTGGCGCCATCGAGGGGCTCGATGATGCCCGCAGAAGCCATGTTGATATGGCTCAGATCGGCCGTGATCATGTCGTCGCGATTGAGGTTGGCGGCCTGCAGGTTGAGCCAGGCGATGTAGTCGAGCGGCCGCGTGCCGCGGCCCGGGACCGGCACACCGACCCGTTGTGCGTCCCGGCGATCGCCGACGACCGTCTTTGACGGCACCTCGAGGCCCCATGATTTGAACAGCCGTTCGAGATTGCTGGAGGTGGGCGAGCCGGGCGGGTTGAACTGGCTGGGGTGCGAGGCTTGGAGTTCGGAGAGCGGATCGACAAAGATCAGTGCCTTGCCGCCCTTCAAGACAAACTGGTCGATCGCGAACAATGTTTTCTCTGCAAGGCTTTGCGGGTGCACTAGCATCAGCACGTCGATATCGGCGGGGATCGCATCGATGTCGGTAGCGAGCGGCTTGACCTGGTCGAGCTGCTGCAACTGCTCGATCACCTGCATCGGCTCGCTCGGCCGGCCGCGCATCATCGCCATCATGTCGCCTTCGAGCGGCAAGGTGGTCATCAAGCCGACCACCGTCTTTTTAGGGAAGGCCAGGGAGTGGACGAGCTTTGTCAGATCGTATTCGAGAAAACGTTCGCGCTCGGGTGCGAAGAAGGCGATGACCTGCTGATCATCCGTCGAGTTGGTGGCGGCGAGACCGAAATAGACCTGCTCGCCTTGCGCTTCGAGCGGCACGCCCTTGAGCCCGAAGGCGACCGCGCGGTCCTCGACGTCAGAAAAGGCCTGCGGGTTATAGACTTCGAGGCGGATCTTGCCATGCGCCGCTGCGACATACTGGTCGAGCAGCTCGCGCACCCGTTGAGCATAGACCCCATAGGAGGGAACTTCGTCGCCGAGCCGAGTGGAATAATAAAAGCGCAGCGTGATCGGCTCGTCGATCTTCGCCAGTGTCCGCTTCGTGCCTTGTGACAACGTATAGAGGTGCTCCGCGGTCAGATCGAGCCGCGCGGCGAGGAAGCGGGCAGCGACGATGTTCCCCGAGACCAGGATCACCGCGATCATGACCAGCACCGAGACCGCAACCGCGCGTCGCGAGGCGAGAAAGTCGTGAAAGCGCGCTGAGAGGTCCATGTCACTCGGCCTTTTCCAGGTCGACCAGGATCGCATTGGCGCCGAGGAAGGCGATCATGATCGACAGAAAATAAAACACGTCGCGGAGGTCGATGACGCCTCGTGTAATCGCGCCGAAATGGCCGAGGAAGCTCATCTGAGTGACCGCGCGGATCAGCCATTCTGGCGCCCAACCCTGAAGCAAACCGAGCACGACCGAGGAGCCCGCGGCGATAAAGACGAAGGCGAGAGCCGCGGTGACGACGAAGGCGATGACCTGGTTCTTCGTCATGGCCGAAACGCAGGCTCCGACGGCCAGCAATGCGCCGGCCATCAGCCAGCTGCCGATGTAGCTCGCGAGGATCACGCCATTGTCGGGCTGGCCGAGAACGTTGACCGTGATCCAGAACGGGAAAGTCAGGGCCAGCGCGATCCCGGCAAAACACCAGGCAGCGAGGAATTTTCCGATCACCGCTTCGGTC
The DNA here is from genome assembly GCA_035272665.1 of Allostellaceae bacterium. Lineage (GTDB taxonomy): Bacteria > Pseudomonadota > Alphaproteobacteria > ATCC43930 > CGMCC-115725 > AP-15. The sequence goes on along the minus strand of DATEQL010000311.1, from coordinate 1,851 downwards.
ATGCGTATCGGCAGTGTCAGGAACAGCTCGATCGTCCCGCTCTTGCGTTCCTCGGCCCACAGCCGCATCGACAACGCCGGGATCAGGACGAGGTAGAGCCAGGGTTGAAGGGAGAAAAAGGATTGCAGATCAGCTTGCCCGCGCTCGAAGAAATTGCCCAGAAAGAAAGTCAGCACTCCCGCCATGACGAGAAAGATCACGATGAACACATAGGCGAGCGGCGTGGCGAAATAGCCGGCGAGCTCGCGGCGAAAAATCGTCAGGGTGTTGCGCATCGGGGTCAGGCGGCGGCCGCGACGAGGGGAGATCCGGGGGGCTGGGTGGTGATCTCGCGGAAAACGTCATCGAGCCGGCCACGCTCGACGCGCAAACCCGTGACTTCCCAGCCGTGAGCGCGTGCCAGATCGGCGACGTTCGCGACGACTGGGCGGGGGCCGTCCGGGAAGATCATCAGCGCTTCGCCCTCGCTATCGCTGACCGCTTCAACCGCCGCCACCCCGGGCAGCCGCGCCAGCTCGGCGCGAACCCGAGCGTCGGCGCCGGATACGACGCCAAGACGCACGGCGTTGTGGTGGCGCGAGCGTTCGGCCAGCTCTGCCGGGGTCCCGTCGGCCAGGATGCGACCATGCGCGATGATGATCGCCCGGCTGCACACCGCCTCGACCTCTTCGAGCAGGTGGGTCGAGATAATGATCGCCTTCTCGGGCTGCATCGCGGCGATGATCTTGCGCATTTCGTATTTCTGGTTGGGGTCGAGCCCGTCGGTCGGCTCGTCGAGGATCAACACGGCGGGATCGTGCAGCAACGCCTGGGCCACCCCGACGCGACGCTTGAATCCTTTCGACAATGTCTCGATCGGCTGATGAAGAACCTCGGTGATCCGGATCATCTCGACGACGCGGGCGATGCGATGCTTTGCTTCACTGCCGGCAAAGCCGCGGATATGGGCGATAAAGTCGAGAAAGTCGGCCGGCGTCATGTCCGGATAGGCGGGTGCGCCCTCGGGCAGATAGCCGATACATCTCTTGGCGGCGATGGGCCGCGTCGCGATGTCATTGCCGCAGACGATCGCGGTGCCGGCGGTCGGAGCCAGAAAGCCCGTGATCATCTTCATCGTCGTCGACTTTCCGGCGCCGTTCGGGCCGAGAAATCCGAGCACCTCACCGCGCGGCACCGCAAAGGAGATGTCGTCGACCGCCTTGAGGGGGCCGAAATGTTTGACGAGATGACGTATCTCCAACATACCCGAATGATCCCCGATCGCCCGTTGCCGATTGACGCTATCGTCGGTCCAGATTGCGGAAACACTGCATCAAGATGGCGGCAGATTTGTGCCTTTTCCCGCCGGTCCAGTGCCACGCCCGCTCCGGAGCGGCGCTCGGATAAGGGAAGTCGGGTGCGGATGACAAGAGGTTTTGCGATCCGGGATCGATTGAGGCCGCATCGATGATCCGGCAACTGCGCCTCCTCTCCGGTCTGTTGATGCTCGCCTATGTAACGATGCATCTCTTAAACCACGCGGTCGGGCTGATCTCGTTGCAGGCGATGGAGGACGTGCTCTGGTACATCTTCCGGATCTGGTCGAACCGGCCGGCCCAGGTGCTGCTCTACGGCAGCTTTCTCGTCCATTACGCGCTGGCGCTCTCCGCATTGTGGCAGCGGCGGACATTGCGGCTGCGCGCCGCCGAGTTCGCCCAGCTGGTGCTCGGCTTCGCGATCCCGTTGCTGCTCGTCCGTCACGTCGTCGGGACCCGCATCTCGGACAGTTTCTTCCACACCGATGTCGGCTACTACGCCTATCTGCTGTGGGTCTATTTTGTCCGGTCGCCCGATCACGGCTACCTGCAGATG
>DATEQL010000310.1:0-3478 GCA_035272665.1 Allostellaceae bacterium | reverse complement strand
GAACCGGGAGATTTGGCTTCGTGCCGTCGCGAACCATGCAGGCAATATACCACAAGCCAGGCGCAGTGGACGAGTACTGTCGGCTGCGGTACAGCTGCGCTCCGAGCGTGACAGTGTCCAACTTGCTCCGGAAGTCGACTCTGGTTAAAAACGATCGTCAGAGTTTGGCGAGTCTCGCTTGCATCGCGGCTGGGAAGGAATGTTCTATGGCACGCAAACTCTCTATCGTCCTCGCCGTTGTTCTGGCCATTTTCGCCGCCTCGCCAATCTCGGCCACGCTCAAGGTCGCGGCGGAGGCTGGAGCTGGCGGGGCGGTGGCTGGGGTTGGGGCTGGGGTCCCGGTTGGGGTTGGGGCGGAGGCTGCGTTTGGGTCCCGGGATGGGGTTGGGTTTGGCGTTAGAGCCACCCTGCTCCCCGCCCTACCAGCATAAGGTTCCAAAACAGCGTGGAGTAAACACAAATGGCCGATCTTGTGGAAATCACCTTCCCGTCCGAGGAAAAAGCGGAGGAGGTTCGCCAGAAGCTGCTCGATATGCAGAAGGAGTATCTGATTGAGTTGGGTGATGCGGTTATCGCGGTCAAACAGCCCAATGGCCGTGTCAAGCTCAATCAGCTGTTCAACCCAACCGCGTCAGGCGCCGTCTCCGGAACCTTCTGGGGCGCGCTGATCGGTATGATCTTCCTGATGCCGCTGGCCGGTGCCGCCATCGGTGCGGCCTCCGGTGCCCTCGGCGGCAAGCTCTCCGATGTCGGCATCAATGACAGGTTCATGAGGGATGCCGCGCAAAGCCTGCAATCCGGCAATGCAGCACTCTTCCTGCTGGTCCGCAAGATGACGACCGACAAGGTTTTGGCGGCCTTGCAGGGCGAGGGCGGCACGGTGATCCGCACGTCCTTTGACGAGAGCAAGGAGGAGGCTCTGCGCGCGGCACTGGCAAGTGCCACCCCGTCCTCCTCGCCGCCTGCAGACTGACTGAAGGCCTGCGAGACGGGCGCCGCCGTCGCTCGTCGTGCCACCAATAGCCGCGGCTCAAGATCGTCTCAAGAGAATGGCGGTGAGAAAATACGGCCCTCTATGGAGTTGGTTGCTCCTGCTCGCCGTTGCCATTGTGCTGGCATCGTGTAAGCCGGACGCGAAAGTCGAAGCGCCCGAAATACGTCCCGTCCGGACGGTGACGGCGGCTAAAGGAGAGGTTGGCGAAACCGTGGTGTTGACCGGGCACGTCCAGGCCGAAAACGAGCCGGCGTTCGCCTTTCGCATCGGCGGGCGAATGATCGAAAGACCGGTCAATGTCGGCGCCCGGGTCGAGGCGGGCCAAGTGCTCGCCAAGCTCGACCCGGAGAACGAGCTCAATGAGCTGCGCTCGGCGGAAGCAGCTCTCGCTGCCGCGCAGGGACAATTGACCTACGCGCGCGGCGACTTCGAGCGACAACGACAACTACTGGCGAACGGCCACACACCTCGAGCCCGTTTCGATCAGTCACAGAACGCGTTGCAAAACGCGCAGTCTCAGGTCGATAACGCCGAAGCTCAATTGCAGATCGCCAGGGACCGCGTCAGTTGGACCACCTTGACAGCGGACGCTTCCGGAACGGTCACTGCCCGAGGTGCGGAACCGGGTGAGGTAGTGCAGGCGGGGCAAATGATCGTTCGGCTCGCCCGGGAGGGCGGGCGCGACGCCGTCTTCGACGTACCGGCGCAATTGCTCCGCTCGGCGCCGAATGATGCGCAAATCACGGTGAGGCTGACGGACGATCCCAGCGTGACGGCGATCGGTCGGGTGCGGGAGGTCGCGCCGCAGGCCGACCCCGTGACCCGCACGTTTGAGGTCAAGGTCGGGCTGAGCGACCCGCCGGAGGCGATGCGGCTCGGCGCGACCGCTACCGGCAGCGTCACATTGGAATCCGAACCGGTCATCTCGATACCGGCCTCCGCGCTGACCGAATTCAATCGGCAGCCGGCCGTCTGGATCGTCGATCCGAGAGGCCTCACCGTGTCTCTGCGAAACGTGGAACTGCTGCGCCACGACCCCGGAACGGTCGTCATTGCCCAAGGTCTCGACACCGGCGACATTGTAGTGACGGCAGGGATCCAGGCGCTTCATCCCGGCCAGAAGGTCCGGCTGCTCGGATCCTCCTCTTAGATGCAGTTCAATCTTTCGAAGTGGGCGCTCGAGAACCGCTCGTTCGTCGTCTATATGATGATCGCGGCGACGATCGCCGGACTGGCTTCCTTCTACCGTTTGGGGCGAGATGAGGATCCGCCCTTCGTCATCAAGACGATGGTCGTACAAGCCGCTTGGCCGGGCGCGACCTTAAACGACACCTTGCAGCAGCTTACTGACCGGCTCGAGCGCACGCTTCAGGAGACGCCGAGCCTCGATTTTCTGCGCAGCTACACTAGCCCCGGATTGACGACCATCTTCGTCAATCTGAAGGGCGAGACCCGCGCCGCGCAAATTCCCGCCATTTGGTACGACGTTCGCACCAGTATTGGCGATATGCGCCACACTCTCCCGGACGGCGTGATCGGCCCGGGGTTCAACGATAAATTCGGCGATGTTTTCGGAATCATCTACGGCATCACTGCAGACGGATTTACCCATCGCGAACTCAAAGACTACGCGGAGGATATTCGCTCCCGGCTGATGCAAGTGCCGGACGTGGCGAAAATCGAGATCCTTGGTGCTCAGGATGAAAAGATATTCGTCGAATTCTCTGTTCAGCAACTCGCCGGTCTGGGAATCGACCGGGCGGCTCTGACTGCCGCCCTGGCGGCACAGAACATCGTCAGCCCATCCGGGGCTCTGCAAACCGGCGACGAAACGCTCAAGTTGCGCGTATCGGGGGCATTCGAATCCGAGCAGGATATACTGGCGGTGAATTTCGTCGCGAATGGTCGCCTGATTCGACTGCGCGACATCGCCCAAGTTCACCGCGCTTATGCGGATCCCCCGCAGCCGATGTTTCGGGTCAACGGAAAACCGGCCATAGGTATTGCTGTCGCCATGCAGGAGGGCGGCGATATTCTGACCCTCGGCCGGAATATCGAGCAGGCTATGCGCGAGATCAGGGCCGATCTGCCGATCGGCATCGATCCGATCCTCGTGGCCGATCAGCCTTTTGTCGTCGACCACGCTATTCGCGACTTCACGACGTCGCTCTGGCAGGCCATCGTCATCATCATGGCTGTGAGCTTCGTGAGTCTCGGCGTCCGGGCCGGGGCCGTCATCGCGCTTTCGATCCCGCTGACGCTTGCCATCGTCTTCCCGGTCATGGAAATGACTGCTATCGACCTGCAGCGGATCTCGCTTGGAGCGCTGATCATCGCCCTGGGGTTGCTCGTCGACGACGCGATGACCACCGTCGACGTCATGACGTCCCGGCTCGCCGCCGGAGACAGCAAAGAGGAGGCAGCAACATTCGCGTACAAAACACTGGCGTTGCCGATGCTGACTGGCTCTTTCGTTACGGCCGC
>DATEQL010000309.1:0-10063 GCA_035272665.1 Allostellaceae bacterium | reverse complement strand
TCATGGGTCAGCCTTGTGCCAAGCCGACTCTCCATGAATCACATAAATTACTGTAGGTATAGACTCTTTTTACTATGCACCGGCTCAACGGTGACTCGTTTCACGTGCAAACGCGAAATAATTGACGACACGCCCTAGTATGTACCATCGAAAGCTGGCCGACCGAGCCGAGGATGCCTTCGAACGCAGTTGACACATTCACCGACCCCGACGACTACGTGGCATCGGTCCGCGGAATGCCGGTCGAGGTGACGGTAACCGGACACGGGCGTTTCACCGCGAAAAGCGTCAGTATCGACCTGCACGGCCTTTGGATAATGCGGTTCTCCGACAACCTGCCGAGGATTGTCCACGCGGCCCCTACGACCGGGCGGGGCTTCGTCTCATTCCGCACTCAGCCTGGGCCGAGCCTGATCGCCGGCGGTCTGGAAATGCTTCCATCCCACATCATCTGGCGCGGCCGGGATCAGAGCTTCTTTCAGCAGTCATCCGGGTTCGCTTCTAGTGGCTCCATGTCACTGCCGGAGGAGGAGATGGTTTCCGTCGGGGCAACGATCGTCGGACACGACCTGACGGCGCCCGATGACTCGCGGATATTCACTCCACTGGCATCGGCGATGGCAAGGCTACGACGGCTACACGCGGCGGCCGGGCGCCTGGCGGAAGACGCCCCCGAAATGTGAGCGGAGGCGTCAACCGATGGAGTGGAGGACCCGACGACTCGTCCAAACTAACCGGTTGCACCGTGTGTGGATTGATCGCTTGCTCGAACCCGAAGCGACAGATCACTTCAACTCCTCTGCCTGGCGCTCCAATGGAACAGGAGTTAAACCAGACAGCCGTGCACGATCCCCAAAGACCGAGAAACGATGAACCAGGCTGCAACCCTGTTCCTCAGCACCTTTACCACGCTGCTGGCGATCATCAATCCGCTCGAGTCGCTGCCGGTGTTTTTCAAGCTGCTGGACGGCAAGGACGCGCAGACGCATCGGCGGGTGGCGTGGCGGGCCTGCAGCTGTGCCACGCTCCTGCTATTTTTCTTCCTGGTTTTCGGCACTTTGCTGTTGAACATCTTCGAGGTGCCGCTCAGCATGGTGCGGATCGTCGGCGACATCGTCTTGATGCGGATCGGCTTCTCGCTGTTCATGCCGTCGGGTTCCAGCACCCTGATTCCCGCCGACTCCGCGGGCGGGGACGGGAACGTGGCCTTCGTCCCGCTGGCGATGCCGCTGATGTTCGGCCCGGGGCGATCGCCACCGTGCTCGGTATGGCGTCGCTTGTCCGGCACCCGCTGACGCATCTGCCACTGGCCGCGATCGTTGCCGCCATCCTGTTGACGATGATTGCGACCTATCTGTCCTCGCCTATGCCCACACGATCCTGGGCCGCATCATAGGGAGGAATACTAAAGGAGATCGGTCCGGTTCCGTCGACCATGGAGCCCGAACTCGAGGCGGGGTTCCTCGGCCCGGTGATCCTCGGCAATTTCCGCGAAAGCTTTGCGAATTATATCCGCAATGGAGAAACGCTTGTTTGCGTCCAGGCTTTGACCGATGAGCGGGTCGAGCTGGCGGTCGACACGCTGAAACTGTACGCTCCGCTCGAGGTCAAGGTTGTTCCGAGCGCGGAGAGTGCCAGCCCGTGACGCCCATCTTGCTAAGCGCGCCCTAACGATCGGGCACCTAAACCGTGACGCCATTACGCCACGGCTGCCGGCTGAACCGCGACATTACTTGAGTCGCTTGTCGCGAAGAAATTTCGGGTGATGCTTGCTGGACCATCGATCGAAAGGTCGGACCAGCATGCGCGAGTTTTACGATTATGTCTGGCGGTCATCGGCGTCACAACAGATCGTCCTGATCATCTTGGCGATCATGGCTGCTCTGCTGGCGATGGCGCTGCTCGAACTGCAGCGTCATATTGTGAATATCCTCGCCGGGCATGAGGAAGCTGAGCGTCTGGCTTGGCTGTGCGGGGCTTATTCGATTGCGGCGCTCGGCATCAGCGGCCTCAAATGTACCGTGAATATCAAAAGCGCAGGCCTCGGGGAGGCGATGATCCGGTCTCTGCGCGAGGTAATCTTCCGCAATGGCCCGCCTCTTAGCCCAGACGAAACCCCCGGCGAAACAGCAAAAGACCAATCGGGGACATTCGTTACGATGACCGCCACCGAGGCGGAAGCGGTCTGGAAGTTTGTCGGAGATTGCATTTCGACGCCGATCGTGCAGGCGGGGACTCTGCTCAGCGTGCTCGGTTACATGCTCTATACCGAGCCTCGTCTCGGACTGGTCGTCTTGCTGATCGCCGTGCCGCAGATCTTTCTCGTCCCGGTAATCCAGCGCCGCATCAATGTACAGGTCAGAGAGCGTGTGCGCACGTTGCGTCACGCCGGCGACTTGATCGTCGGTGACATGCAAACTGTCCGCGGATCCGCCAACTCTCTCAAGAGCGAGGTCGGCAGAGCGTTCGAGACGATCTACGGTGTGCGGCTCCGCGTGTTCCAGCTCAAGTTCGGGTTGAAATTTCTGGTCGGCGGGCTGCAGTCGGTCGGCGTCTTCGCCCCGCTGTTTGTCGGTGGGATCATGGTTCTCAATGGAAAGACCGAAATCGGTATCGTCGTCGCCTTCATCAGCGGGCTCGATCGCGTCCTCGACCCGTGGCGCGAGCTGATTGCGTTCGTGCGGTCAACCTCGGCCGCGAAGGTCCAATTCGACCTGATCGAGAGCACCTTGGGCAGGAAGCTGTGAAATCGCCGTGGGGCGAAATCGCCGGTCTTGGTCGCGGGATGCCGGATCGAGCGGCCTTGACAACGCGCCATATTTTTGCTAAAATAATAACATGCTTACCTCAAAAAGCAACCCCGCGGGTGCCGGGGCGAAATGTCAAGAAATTGTCAAAATTCCCCTGCTAGGGCTTCAATCAGCCGTCCGAGCTGAGTCGTAAGTATATGATAACGTATGAGTTTTCTGGAGCTAGCCCGGCTCCGATGCGATTTTTACCCATGTTTTCCCTGAGCGGCAGGGGAAAGGGAGGTGGCGGCGCTACCCGGTTAGCACCGCCCGACCGCGGGTCCGGGTTTAGTGCCGACGGCGCAATGCAGCGGGTGGGCCATGAACAGCAGGCCCTCGGCCTCGGCCCGATCGCGCTCGGCATGCCAGATCGGCAACTCGTCCGGCGATAGCAGCGACAGGATGTGGTCTTCGCGATTGCGCCAGATCGGACCACCCGGGCGGTCGAGCGTCACCATCGACGGAAAGCACACCAGATCGACAAACCCCGCCTCGCGCATCCGCCGATAGAGGCTGCGGTCAGCGACGCCGCCCGGGGCGACGGAATGCGGCGGCGTCTCGACCTTGCCTCGGATCGCCTCGGGCAGCGCCAGGTTCCACCATTGCCGCATGTCGAGCGCCCGCACGACGAGCCCGACCCTGCCGCCGGGCCGGACGACCCGCAACGCCTCGGCGATCGCTCGACGGGCATCGCATTCCTCGAAAACCGTGACCGAGTAGACGCAATCATAAGAAGCGTCCTCGAACGGCAGCGCCTCGGCGTTGCCTTGGCGGAATTCGATCAAGCCGGCGAGCCCGTCTGCTTCCGCCAATTGCGCGGCTTCGCGCAGCAGAAACGGGCTTACGTCGGCCGCGGTGATCGGGTTGGCGGTGCCCAGCCCCTGCGCCAGCAGCCGGACGAGCGATCCCGCACCACAGCCGATTTCGAGAATGGCCTCGCCGGGCCGAGGTGCCACCACGTCGATCAGGGTCCGGAACATCGCCCGGTAGCTCGGCATCCGTGCTCGATCTTCGAGCGAGGCGACGCCGCCCAGATTTGGGCCGCCGGTGGTCACGACGGTGAAATGTTCCGCCAGGCGCGGGATGGCCGGCGCCCATTGCGACGGGGCGAGAAAGAACGGCAGCAGGATCAGCGCCGGCCCGGCACCCTCGACCCGGTAGGAAATGCCGGCGTGGGTTCCTTCCGCCGGTGCCGCGGAATGCGGTACGTCGGCACTGCACCCATTCGCGCCGAGACGGCCGAGGAAGGCGATCATCCGTTCGGCGATCTCTTCGGTGCGCTCGGCGACGGCGTCACTCCAGCTGCCCGGCGCCTCGTAACCGGCGAGGACGGAACGCTCGGCGGCCGGCAGACGCGCGACCGCGCGTGCGGTGGCTTCGGCCGCCGGCCCGCGCTCGCCCGAGATCATCAGAATGCGATCGGCGACATCGGCAAAGGGTGCGGGATCGAGACGGCTCGGCACGCACAGCAAGATGCCGGCGAGCCGTTCGGGATATTCCACCGTCATGCCCGAGATGTCGCGCGGGATCGGGGTCCCGAAATGCGCGGCGCCGAGGCCGAGGTGATCCATCAGCGCGACCAGCCGTTCGGTCGGCGACAAATCGGCTTCTTGCGACACCCACGCCTCCCGCGCCAGGGCGTTGGACGAGAGGGGGACCGTAACGTGGCAACCTCGCGCGATCAACCCGACGGATCATCTCGCCGTCGACCGCCCATCGGCGCCGATGACGCTGGTCGCGTCCGCATAGACATCGGCGCATCCGGCCTCTTCGCTGCACAGCCGGATCTTGGCGACATTCCGTTGGACCGACAGCAGGATGATATCGCTTCCTTCCGGGATCGGCAGGCAGTCGGGCTCGCGGAGCGGCGAGGCGTAGTCATGCCGGGCGAGGGAGCGAAGGACTTCCGCGAGCTCGGCCCTCGTCCTGCAGGCAAAAGTAAATTTGACATGATATGTCCCCGGAAGCGCCGCTGACCCGGCCGGCGCTTTATCCGCCGCCGCCGGCGGATAGGCACGCAAATAGGCGGTGCGCGCCTCGCTGGCGCGTTTGAAGCACGCGACGACCTCGCTTCCTATCGGTGTCGGAGGTTCGCCCTGCACGGCGACGCCGCAGGACTGCGGATAATCCTTCAACCATCGCCGCTGATCGGCCAGCAAGGCCGCCTTTTGCGCGCCATCGACTCGCGCCAATGCCTCGTCCCAGGCGCGCCGGCGCTGATCTGCGATCGCCGTCAGACCCGGGTCGCTGCAGATGACGAACTCGGCCGCGACCGTCGCCTTTGTGCAATCGAAGGCGCGGGCGTTGCCGCCGCCTGTGACGAGAAGAAGAATGATCGCGATGCGTATTCGCAAGCGCCGATCAAATCCTTTCTACGAACCGCGAGCCGATCTGCTGTCGAGCGGCCGCGTCGGACTGAGTGCGGCCGGTAACGCGCAAGCCAGAGCGAGCGTCACCACCGCGGCGAGACCGGCAATGATGTAGACGAGTTGGAGCGAGGACGCGATCGCATTGCTCAAATGGGCGAGTTCCGCTGTGCTCAGGCTGTGACGCAACCCGGGATCCAAGAGTCGGTTGACCGAATCGGCGGCCTCGGGAGCACGACTGTGGAGGCCGAAATTCAGCACCGCCCCGAATACCGCCGCCCCGACCGATTGGCCGACGATGCGCATGAACATGTATGAAGAGGTTGCCACTCCGCGCTCGGTCCAGCCGACGCTGGCCTGGATCGCAACCACGAAGGCGGTGTTGCAGAACCCCATTCCGATCCCGATTACGAAGGAGCCGGCCACCGCCCAGGCGAGCCCGCGTAAGGGGTCGAGTGCGACGAGCAGCAAAGCGCCCGCGACCAGCGACAAGCCGCCGATGACTGCGGCGCGACGGTATGACGTGCGGACCATCAATCGGCCCGCCGCGAAGCTCGCGAAGGCCCAGCTCATCGAGCTGGCGCCGAGCGCCAGACCGGCCGACAGAACGCTTCCCCCCATCGCCCAACCGCCGAGATTGCCGAGCGCAATCACCCGGTTTCGCCAAAGAGCGGCCGGGAAAATCGGTTCCGCCGCGCGGTTCTCGTTTGCGGCGAGCGCGATCAGCGCGAGCGCGCCGCCCGCCGTGAAGACGAGGATCGTCGCTCCGCTCAAGCTCTGGGCCTCGATCAAGACCAGCATCAGTGCGCCGGTCCCCAAGGTCAGCAGCGCCGAGCCCGCATAGTCAATGCGATGCCGCCGCACCTCGGGTCGCTCGGGCAGAAACCGGTTGAGCATCGCAAAGCTCGCCACACCGATCGGCACGTTGATCCAGAAGACGAAGGACCAGCTCACATGCTCGACAAGAAAGGCGCCGAGCGGCGGCCCGAAGATCGCGGCGAGGCCGAAGACGCCCGAGAGATACCCTTGGATCCGCGCCCGCTCGGCCGGCGTGTAAATGTCGCCGACAATGGTGGTGGCGATCGGCTGGATCGCGCCGGCGCCTTGCAGAGCGCGGAAGAAGATCAGCGGGCCCATCCCCCAGGCGAGGCCGCATAACAGGGAGGCTGCCAGAAACACGCTGGTGCCGGCGAAGAACACCGGCTTGCGGCCATCGAGATCGGCCAGCCGGCCGTAGATCGGGATCGACACCGCCTGGGTCAGCAAAAAGGCGGCGAACGCCCAGCTGAACAGGTGAAAGCCCCCGAGGTCCGCGACGATCGTCGGCATGGCGGTGGCGACGATCGAGCCCTCTGTCGCGGTCAGCACGATCGCCATCATTGCGGCGGCCAACACCAGCCTGCGGGACGCTGCCGCCTCGACTGGCGAGTTTTCGCTGGTGGAGCTTCGTTCGACCAAGCGCACCCTCCAGGAGCACGACGGCACCGATCTCTGCAATCTAAGAGAGACCGGCGTCAAGGGCGAGGTAGGGCTGCGGTCGAGAGGGTATAAGAGCTTCGATACCGGCGCGGGAACCTCTTCAAATTCGCGGCGTTACTTCAGTCGGCTTCGACCCTTGGTTTCTGGAGGTTACGATGAGGAATGGGACGCGATATCGGGTAGCCGGTTTGCTTCTGGTGATGCTGATGCTGTCGGGTGCCGGCTCGATCCTTTCGGCCTGCGGCACCGTCGCAGGGGCGGGCCAGGACGTTTCGACGATCGGCAACGCGGTCACCAGCGGGGCCGAGCAGACAAAGCGAGCGACCGGTCTCCCCTAACGACGGCGCCGCGAGCCTCGCCTTCAGTGGGCGAGGATCTGGCTCAGGAACAGCTTGGTGCGGTCGCTCTGAGGGTTGGTGAAGAACTCCTTTGGCGGCCCGCGCTCGACGATCTCGCCGCGGTCCATGAAGACCATGGTGTCGGCGACGGTGCGCGCGAAGCCCATCTCGTGGGTGACGCAGACCATCGTCATGCCTTCTTGGGCGAGCTCGATCATCACATCGAGCACTTCCTTGATCATCTCCGGGTCGAGTGCGGAGGTCGGCTCGTCGAACAGCATGATCTCGGGTCTCATGCACAGTGAACGGGCGATCGCGACCCGCTGCTGCTGGCCCCCCGAGAGCTGGCCCGGGTATTTGTCGGCCTGCTCGGGGATGCGCACGCGCTGGAGATAGAGCCGGGCGGTGTCCTCGGCCTCTTTCCTCGGCAGTTTGCGCACCCAGATCGGCGCGAGGGTCAGGTTCTGCAGCACGGTCAGATGCGGGAACAGGTTGAATTGTTGGAACACCATGCCGACCTCGCGACGGATCGCCTCGATGTTCTTGACGTCCGCGGTCAGCTCGATCCCGGCGACGACGATCTGGCCCTGCTGATGCTCCTCGAGCCGGTTGATGCAGCGGATCATCGTCGACTTCCCCGACCCCGACGGCCCACAGACGACGACACGCTCGCCCTTTTTGACCTCGAGGTTGATGTCCCGGAGTACGTGAAACTCACCGAACCATTTGTCGACATTGCGCAATTCTATGATCGGCTCGCCGGTCCGCGCCTCCACCGCCCCCTCGGTCATCCAGCCCTCCACGCCTTCTAGCGTTGCCGGCCTTTATTGAACTCACGCTCGAGCATCTGGCTGTAGCGCGACATGAAAAAGCAGAAGGTCCAATAGATCGCTGCGGTGAAGACGTAAGCCTCGATATAGAAGCCTTGCCAATTCGCGTCGGTCAACGCGGCATTGGCCGCCCCGAGCAAGTCGAACAAGCCGATGATGGTGACGAGCGTAGTGTTCTTGAAGCCACCGATGAAACTGTTGACCAGGGGCGGAATGACCATCGCCAGTGCCTGCGGCAGAATAATCAGGCGGGTCCGGCGCCAATACCCGAGGCCGAGCGAATCGGCGGCCTCGTATTGTCCGCGAGGGATCGCCTGCAGACCACCGCGGATGATTTCGGCGAGATAGGCGGCGGCGAAGAGAATGACGGCGACCTGGGCGCGGAGCAGCTTGTCTATTGTCATGCCGGCCGGCAGAAAGAGCGGCAACATCACCGAGGCCATGAACAGGACGGTGATCAGCGGGACGCCGCGGACGAGCTCGATATAGCCGACGCAGATTCCTCGCACCGCCGGCAGCTGCGACCGCCGCCCGAGTGCCAACAGGATTGCCAGCGGGAAAGCGAACACCATCCCGACTGTCGCGAGGATCAGGGTCAGCGGCAGCCCATTCCACAACGAGGTCTCGACATAGGTCATGCCGAGAACCCCGCCCCACATCAGCACCCCGACGGCGATGAGCCCGGCGAGCCAGAGGACCGCGAGACGACGGCCCCACAGCCGCCGATCGCAGCTGGCCAGGATCATCGCGATAAAGATCACGACGGTAAAAAGCGGCCGCCAGTGCTCTGCGTAGGGGAAGCGGCCAAACAGGATGAAGCGGCCCTTTTCCGCGATGAAGGCCCAGCAGGCGCCGCCGGCGCGGCAAGCGCGGCCGGTCTCGGCGTGCCAGACCGCATCGATGAAGGCCCAGCGGATCACCGGCGGGATGATCACCGCCACCAGGTAGAGCGCGGCCAGGGTCAGGATCGTGTTGGGAATGCTGTTGAACAGATTGACGCGCAGCCAGGCGATCGGACCAGCCGTAACCGGACGCGGCCGTTCGACGGGCAGCGGCACCTCTTGGGTGACGTCGACGTCAGCCATCGCCTAGCGCTCGACCAGCGCAACGGAGCGGTTGTAGAGGTTCATGAACAGCGAGATCAGCAGGCTGATCACGAGGTAGACGGCCATGATCATCGCGATGCCCTCGACCGCCTGGCCGGTCTGGTTCATCGTCGTGCCGGCGATCGAGACGAGATCGGGATAGCCGATGGCGACGGCGAGCGAGCTGTTCTTGGTCAGGCTCAGATACTCGCTCGTCATCGGCGGAACGATGACCCGCAACGCCTGCGGCAGCACGATCAGCCGCATGCGCTGACTCGGCCTGAGACCAAGTGCCGACGCCGCCTCGCTCTGCCCCCAGCTGACTGCGAGAATGCCGGCGCGCACGATCTCGGCAATAAAGCTGCCGGTATAGACGGTGAGGCCGATCAGCAGCGCCGCGAATTCCGGGGAAATCGCACCGCCGCCGACAAAGTTGAACCCTTTGAGCTCGGGCCAATCGAGCACGAGCGGCATGCCGGCGGCGAGAAACACCGATAGCGGCAGACCGACAATCAGCGCGAGGCCTACCCACCCGCTCGGAAATCGTGCTCCGGTCAAGGCCTGCCGACGCTTCGACCAGCGGCTTACTCCGATCGCCCCGACGATGCCGAAGGCAAGCGCCAGCAGCATCCAATGATGTACCGGATCGGCAGCCGGAACCGGATAAACGAACCCCCGATTGCTGACAAGGACGCCTGGCAGCAGCTCCCAGGCCTGGCGCGGCGCCGGTGCGCTCACCCGTAGCATCGCCCACCAGAAGAACAGCTGCAGCAGCAGCGGGATGTTGCGGAAGGTTTCGACGTAGACTTGCGCGAGCTTGCGGATCAGCCAATTGCTCGACAGTCGCGCGATCCCCATTACGGTGCCGAGGATTGTCGCCAGCACGATGCCGAGGGCCGAGACGTAGAGCGTATTCAGCAGCCCGACGAGAAAGGCTCGCGCGTAGGTATCGGCCGGTGAATAGGCGATCAGCGACTCGCCGATGCCAAAGGCGGCTTCGCGATCGAGAAACCCAAAGCCGCTTGCGATGTTCTGGCGTCGCAGGTTGACGAGCGTGTTGTGAACGAGAAAGCCGACGAGGGCGACGACGATGCCGACAAACAGGATTTGGTAGATGACTTCGCGGATTCGGGGGTCGTTCCAGCGAGCGGCCCGGTGCGGGCGTGAACCGCCGGT
>DATEQL010000308.1:0-3500 GCA_035272665.1 Allostellaceae bacterium | reverse complement strand
CCCAGGCGGTGCCTTGGCCCTGCTCGCCGGCTTCCGACAGCGCCAGATGCGAGAACAGGCGATCGGGTGCGGCGCCGTGCCAGTGCATCGTATCCGGCGGGATATTGACCGTATCGCCCGGGTTCAGCACTTGCGGCTTCTCGCCCTTGAAGCAGATGCGGCCGACGCCGGACAAACAGAAGAGCGTCTGCCCCACCGGGTGGGCGTGCCACGCGGTGCGTGCGCCCGGCGTGAAGGTAACCACCGAACCTCCAAGACGCGACGGCGACTCGGCGGTGATCACCGGATCCTGGAACACGACCCCAGTGAAGGTGTCGGCCGCACCCCGCCTTGTGGTGCGCGCCCCGGCGCGAATTACTCCGGCTTTTACTGGCATGGTTGTCCTCCTTCCAGTGGCGGCGGCCTCGCGGTCGCCAAATGATAAGAAGTAAGCATAGCGGCAGCGCCCGGTGCGGCGCAATCCAGCACAGGGTTGGTTGACACCGACCGTCGCATGGTTGTGGATGTTAGATAATGACGGGAGGGAACGATGAGCCACGGATGGATGGCACGGCGGCGCGTGTTGGCGCTTGGTCTCGGGATCGCCGGGCTCGGGCTCGGAGCAAAAACCCTGATCGGAGGACGCAAGGCGATGGCCCAAGGCACACCGGAAACAGTCGTCTATGTATCGAACGCCGGCAGCAAAGAAGTCTTCGTCCTGGCGATGAACCGGGCGACGGGCGCGCTCGAGCTGATCGAGAAGACCCCGGTTCCCGGCACCGACAAGCCGTCTCCGGCCAGCCTGCCAATGGCGACCAGCCCGGATAAGCATTTCCTCTACGCGCAGCTCCGCAGCGAGCCGTATCCGGTCTCGACCTTTGCCATCGACCGAACCACCGGCCGGCTCGATCACCTGGCGACAACCCCGCTGGTCGACCAGATGGCGTACATCAACACCGACCGCACCGGCAAATTTCTGCTCGCCGCCTCCTATGTCGGCGCCAAGCTGGCGATCTACCCGATCAACGCGCAGAGCATCGTCGAGGCGAAAGCGACCCAGATCCTCGACACCAAGCCCAAGGCGCATTGCGTTGTCATCGATGCCGGCAACAAGAACGTCTACGTTCCGGTGCTCGGCGGCGACATCGTGATGGAGCTGAAGTTCGATCCAGCCACCGGCACGGTATCTCCAAACGGGCCGGGCGAGGTCGCCACCAAGGCGGGCGCCGGGCCACGCCACCTGACCCTCCACCCCAATGGCAAGTTCGCCTATCTGATCACCGAGACGACAGCGACGATAGGAACCTTTGCGGTCGACCCGGCCTCGGGGACCCTAAAGGAGCTGCAATTCGTCGATACCAACGAATACAAGGAGCAGCCTGCGGCCTCGGACATCCAGGTGACGCCGGACGGCAAGTTCCTCTACGGCGCCGAGCGCAAGACCAGCATGCTGATCGGCTACAAGATCGACCCAGACAAAGGCACCCTGACCCAGATCGGCCGCTTCCCGACCGAGAAGACGCCGCGCGGCTTCGCGATCGACCCGCGCGGCACGTTCCTGCTGTCGGTCGGCATGGACTCGGCCGGGATGACCGTCTACACGATCGACCAAGCGAGCGGCGAACTGAAGCCGATCGGCCACTATCCGACGGGCACGCAGCCGAACTGGATCGAGATCGTCGATCTGAAATAGCACTTCTCGTCATTCCGGGATGAACCGGACCCAGAATACGCTCTCGGCCTCGGCGCCAGCGACGACCGCTACGACCCGTTATCCGATACTCTGTACCGGTAGGCGCGCGCGGGGAGGGCGAAGGCCATGCGGAGGACAACGCGACGACCTTTTCGATGATGCGGTCGGGATCGGGCGGTCCAGAGAAAGATTTGGATTTACGGTCTGCTCGCTGAGGTATCGGTTGATCGGCGCTTGCAGGTCGCGAGCGAATGGGAGAAACCGCGCTACAATGGCCCGCATGTGAGGGTGGCGAAAAAGCCTTCGACCGTTGTGCGCCAGGCGCAATCCTGGGCAATGTGTGCTTTAATTGCTTCGCGATACCGCGCTTCTTGGCATGGGAAGCCGCCTTGAGGGAGAAACCGAATGCTCACAGGTGCACAGCGCGCCGCCTACGATCGGGACGGCTTCATCGTCGTCCCCGACATCTTCTCGGCTGAGGATATCGCGGAGCTGCGTCGGGTGACCGACGAATTCGTTTCCGCGTCGGCGACGGTGACCGCCAACGACTCGGTTTATGACCTCGAGGAGACGCACTCGGCGGACGAGCCGCGGGTGCGCCGGCTGAAGGCACCACATGCGATCCACCCGGTCTACATGCGCGCCAGCCTCAACCCCAAGGTCGTTGAACTGCTGACCGATCTGTGGGGCAGCCTGCGTTACGACTCGGGCAAACTCAACATGAAGTCGGCCGGCTATGGCGCGCCGATCGAATGGCACCAGGATTGGGCGTTCTATCCGCATACCAACGAGGATCTCGCCGCGGTCGGCATCATGATCGACGATGTCGACATGGAGAACGGTCCGATGATGGTCGTGCCAGGCAGCCACAAGGGGCCGATCCACGACCATCATGGCCCGGACGGACGGTTCTGCGGCGCGATCGACCCGGAAAATTGCGACATCGACCTGTCGCGCGCCGTGCCGTGCCTTGGCAAGGCCGGCTCGATCACGATCCACCACGTCCGCGCGGTACACGGCTCGGCGACCAATTTCTCGGGGCGGTCCCGCCGCTTCCTGCTGTTCCAGTATCGCGCCGCCGATGCCTGGCCGCTGCTCGGGCTCAAGGAGGGCATCGAGAAATTCAACGAGCAGCTGATTGTCGGCGAGCCGAGCCTCGTGCCGCGGCTGGTGCCGCTGCCGGTGCGGATGCCGCTACCGCCGGCCGAGTATGAGGGCTCGATCTACGAGAACCAGCGCGCCGCCGGCCGCCGCTATTTTGTGACCTCCGACGAGGCTCCCCGCATCGCTGCGGAGTAGTCGGGGACATCGGCGTCGGCAGCGCGCCATGCATGGATTATCGCTACCGGCATGATCGACCCCGAGTCTGTGTAAATCGACGGCGATGGTCCGGCATCACGGCGGTTGGGTGCACTCGTCAATCGGCACCAGCCGGGGCAATGTCGGGCGCAGATAGAAATGTCCCTGCGGTGCTGAGTTGAGGAGGGGGCTGAGCTACGGCAACGATTTATTGATTGATATCTTAGTGGAACGGGCTGCGGCGGGCGAGGCGCCGTATTCACGGGGGCCGCGATCTACATCAACATCGCCGAGCAGCCAGCGCGCCTTCAGTTTGACGATCACTCTCTCCTTGCCGAGTGGAAGCCGGCCTACAAGCCAGGCTACACGATGCAAGCGAGCCTCGCCGTCGTCGGTGGGGTCCTCGGGCTGGTCGCCTACCTCAGCACTCGACTGGCGTTGGGTGCTCGGAGCCGTCGTCCCGCTCGCAAATCGGCCCTACGCGACCTTCGTGATCATGCCGACCAGCGGCGGTATTCGAGCGCAAATG
>DATEQL010000307.1:0-11816 GCA_035272665.1 Allostellaceae bacterium | reverse complement strand
ACGGCTGATCCGAGCGAGGGACCGGCTCGGTTCGATACCATGCAGAGCGGGCCGCAACATGGACGCCCTCTGCCTCGAGCGCAGTCAGCGCTGTTGCGAGAGTTTCGCGTGGCGGGCCGAACCGCGCGCTTGCCAGATTGCCGCCGATGCCGATCAGGATCATGTTGCACTCTCATGCGCCTCACCTGCTTGACCCGGGATGCGCGCTGTAAGACAGTTGCGTTACATTATCGAGCCCGATGGAGCATTGTGCCAGATGATTTTCTATCCGGAAGAGCGACTCGCCATATTCATCGATGGAGCCAACCTCTATTCCGCCGCGCGTGGCTTGGCATTCGACATAGACTACAAGCGCTTGCTCGACCTGTTTAGCGCCAAAGGACGCTTGATACGAGCATTCTATTACACCGCCTTACTCGAAGATCAGGAATACTCGCCGATCCGACCGCTTGTCGATTGGCTTGATTACAACGGCTACACGATGGTAACAAAGCCGACAAAGGAATTCACCGATGCAATGGGACGCCGGCGGATCAAGGGTAACATGGACATAGAGCTGGCGATCGACATGCTCGAGATGGCTCAGCATATCGACCATGCAATCCTGTTCTCCGGAGACGGCGATTTTCGACGGCTTGTCGAGGCTGTTCAGCGCAAGGGGGTTCGCGTCTCGGTCGTGTCTACGATTCGTTCTTCACCGCCGATGGTCTCGGACGATCTGCGTCGTCAGGCCGATAACTTTATCGAGCTCCAGGAACTTGCGCCGAATATCATGCGCAACCATCACGCCCGCGAGGATCTCCAGCGATCGCGAGTTGAGCCCGCCGACGAGGCGTGACGATAGCGGCATCGGTGGCGCTTCCGACGCGTGACTGCGCGCTTTGTCCGCGCCTTGCCGCATTCCGCGAAGTTCAGCGGGCGGCCCACTCGCAGTGGTTCAATTCACCAGTTCCGTCCTTTGGCGATGCCGCGGCAGAACTCTTGATCGTCGGCCTTGCGCCGGGTCTGAGGGGAGCAAATCGGACGGGACGTCCGTTCACAGGCGATTACGCCGGCGGACTTTTGTACCAAACGCTACGAAAATTCGGCTTCGCGGACGGCGTCTACGACGCACGTCCCGATGACGGCCTTGTGCTTCGCCGAGCGCGTATCACCAATGCGGTCCGCTGCGTTCCCCCGCAGAACAAGCCCGAACCGGCCGAGATTGCGACTTGCCGACCCTTTCTCGCCGCCGAGATTGCCGGCATGCCCCGACTTCGTGCGATCCTCGCGCTGGGTGCCGTCGCCCACCAGACCCTGCTCACAACCCTGGGCTTGCGTCGCGGCCTCTTCCCGTTCGCGCATGGCCGCCTGCATCCGCTGCCGGGCGACAAGCTGCTCGCCGACAGCTATCACTGCTCAAGATACAACATCAATACGGGAAAGCTTACAATCGCGATGTTCGAAGCGGTGTTCGTCGCCCTTGCCCGCTCGCTCGATCCCCCGGAGCCCGCCTCGACAGGAGCGCCCTAGGTTCCCGGGACGATCAGGTAAAACCCGGCTCATCTTTCATCTCCCCGCCCCGCGCGAGCAGGATGAGCCCATGATCAGCATCGTTGCCCCCTTTTTCTTCATCGTGGCAAAGACATCTTCCGCCAAAGACGCGGCTGTACTCGCCTCATGCCCGCGTGCTCTCAGAAAGCTTCGGTGAGGCTTTTATCTCGGAAAAAGCAGGATAATCGCTGATGCTGCGGAGGTAGGCTCGGCTGATAACTGGAGCCCACCTGTGCGCGGGAATCTCAAACGTCCCGATCGCGCAAGATGCGTGCCCTGCTGCGTTGCCAATCGCGCTGTTTTGCGGCTTGACGCTTATCGGCCTTCCGTTTCCCTCGGGCGAGACCGAGTTCGACCTTGGCCCGACCGCGTTCGTTGAAGTAGATAGATAGCGGAACAACCGTAACCCCGTCGCGCTGAATCGCCCCCAACAACCGGTTCACCTGCTTGCGATGGAGCAGCAGCTTCCGCGATCGTCGCGGCTGGTGGTTGAAATGGGCCGACGACGCATATTCCGGTATGTTGGCATTCACGAGGAAAAGCTCGCCTCCCCTCTGATCGGCATAGGCCTCGGCTATGCTGGCTTGCCCCTGACGCAGCACCTTGACTTCGGTGCCATGCAGCACAAGCCCGGCCTCGATCGTATCCTCGATCAAATAGTCATGGCGCGCGCGGCGGTTCTGCGCAACGTAGCGGTCCGCCGCTCTCATCAGTTGAGTAGGCCGGCGCCGCGCATCGCCTGCTGCACCCTCTGTTGCGTTTCGGGCATGGTCGCCCAGAGCGGTTGGCGCACCTCGGAAGTGCAGCGGCCGAGTAGTGAGGCGGCGTATTTGATCGGTGCCGGGCTGGTTTCAGCGAACAGCGCCTCGTGCAGCGGGATCAGCCGCTCGTTGATTTCGCGCACAGTCACGAGATCGCCGCGCTGCCAGGCCTCGTGCATTTCCGAGCAGAGCCGCGGCGCGACGTTAGCCGTTACCGATATGCAGCCGTCGCCGCCTTGGGCGAGATAGGCGACGGCCGTCGCGTCCTCCCCTGACAGCAGACAGAACCGCGCGCCAATTTCGCCGCGCATCCGCAACGGCCGCGCGAGATCGTTCGTTGCATCCTTGACACCGATTATGTTTGGCAACTTGGCGAGACGCGCCATCGTCGCATTGGTCATATCGACCGATGAGCGACCCGGGATATTGTAGATGACGATCGGCAGGTCGACTGCGTCGTGCACCGCCTTGAAGTGCTGGAACAGACCTTCCTGCGTCGGTTTGTTATAATAGGGACATACGATAAGTGCTGCATCGGCACCCGCCGCCTTGGCCTGCCGGGTCAGCTCGATCGTGTGTTCGGTCGAATTCGTGCCTGATCCGGCGATGACCGGAATCTTGCCCTTCGCCGCCTCGACGCAAAGCGTGATCAGGCGCTTATGCTCGTCGTCATGGAGCGCGGGCGATTCTCCGGTCGTCCCGCACGGCACCAAGCCATGCGTTCCCTGTCCCAGGTGCCAAGCCACCAGCTCCTGAAAAGCGCTCTCATCGACACCTCCATTGCGGAAGGGTGTGATCAGCGCGACGAGCGATCCCTTGAACATCGTTTCCTCCCGGGATTAGCAGCGTAACCGAGCCACGATAGTCCTCGGGGACCGAAGGTTCAACAGCGCCGCAGTCGCCGCGGATGCGGAGCCGCGTGCGAGTTGGCTTGCTCGGCCAGCGGAAAACGGGTAGTGAATTTGCCTCATCTTTGACTCGGCCAGGGGGTCATTTGTTTATTCGCGTATCCTTCGCGCTCGCTCTGGTCATTTCCGCTCTCAACGTACCGGCATCGCACGCGCAGGCACTGTCCGAGGTCGATCTCCAGACGATGCGCGCGGCGCTCGCCGCGGCGCAGAGCGGTGACTGGAACCGCGCCTATGCCGACGTGGCCTCGATCGGGGACGCGTTGCCGCTCAAGATCGTCCGCTGGATGGATTATTCTCGCCCCGGCGCACCCGGCCGGTTTGCCGACATTGCCGATTTTGTCGAGAAGAATCCCAATTGGCCGCGGCAGAAGGAGCTGCGCAAGCATGCCGAGGAAGCGTTGGCGGGCGAATCCGATGCGGTTGCCTCCGATTGGTTCGGCCGCTACCCCCCGGTCAGTGGAGCGGGCAAAGTCCGTCGTGCAGAAATATTGCTTAACTCAGGCGATCTGGAGAACGGCGCCGCAGCGCTGCGGGCAGCTTGGATCGATGCCGATTTCGGTCCTGCCGACGAGAAGAGCTTCCTGGCCCACCAATCGGCGGCGATCCGAGTGGAGGACGATGAAAAGCGACTCGACCGGCTGTTGTGGGACGGGCAGCACGAGGCGGCGCGCCGCATGCTGCCGCTGGTCCCAGCGGATTGGCGGAGTTTGGCCGAAGCGCGCCTCGCGCTCGCCGCGCAAGCGTCGAATGCCGAGGCTCTAGTTGCCAGGGTCCCGGCGCAGTTGCGCTCCGATCCGGGACTCATTTACGAAGAGCTGTACTGGCTAACCAGGAAAGATATGGTCGGCCACGCGGTGCAGATCCTGCTGTCTCAGCCCGGAGACCTCGTCCGGCCTGCTGCGTGGTGGGCCGAGCGGCAGATAATCGCCCGACGGGTTCTGGCGACCGGCAACGCCGAATTGGCTTATCGCATCGTCGAGCAACACGGTCTGATCGAGGGCAACGCGTATTCCGAAGCCGAGTTTCTGTTGGGTTATATCGCGCTACGCTATATGAAAAACCCGTCGCTCGCCTTCGATCATTTTTCGCGTATCCTGACCCGCGTCAGCACGCCCTATGCGAAGGCCCGCGCCGGATATTGGGGCGGGCGCGCCGCCGACGCCGAAGCAAAGTCCGAACTCGCCGCAAAATGGTACGCCGCGGCGGCCGATCACATGGTCACTTTCTACGGCCAGCTGGCTGCCCACCAGCTCGGCGACGATGCGCCCCCGCACCCCCTGCCCGAGCCGGTTCCCGATGCCGCGGAAGTCGCCCGCTTCAACGGAAACGAGACAGTTCGCGCCGCCCGAATCTTTTTGTTGCTCGGCTATCGCGACCAGAGCAAAGCCTTCCTGCTGAATTTGGCGGACAACGCCACAACCCCAGCGCAGTTCGCGATGCTGGCGACCCTCGCTGAGAGCAGTGGACGGATTGATCTCGCGATCGCGGTGGCCAAGCGCGCTATCGAGGCCGGGACGCCGCTGCTGGTCCACGGATATCCAGTCACCGAGATTCCGACAGGCGGCACCGCGGAACACTCTCTGCTCTTCGCGATCACACGTCAGGAAAGTGCGTTCGAGCGCGACGCGGTGAGCCGGGCGGGGGCGCGCGGACTAATGCAGCTGATGCCGGCAACGGCAAGCTTCATCGCCAACAGGATGCAGCTGCCGTTCTCTGTCGAACGGCTGACCGCTGACGGCGTCTATAATGTGGCTCTGGGCCGCGCCTATCTCGAGACAATGATCGATGATTTCGGAGGCTCTTACGCGCTGGCGATCGCTGCCTACAACGCCGGTCCCGGCCGGGTTCGACAATGGCTGCATGATTACGGCGATCCGCGTGGCGGCAACATCGACATGGTCGATTGGATCGAGAACATTCCAATCAACGAGACGCGAAACTATGTTCAGCGTGTGCTCGAAAACTTGCAGATCTATCGCGGTCAAGTCGGCCGCAATTCAGCCTTTTCGTTGGTCAGCGACCTAGCTCGCTGAGCGCTTCTCCACTCTAACCAGAGAGCAAAGAGTGATTTCTCAGCAATTGAACAAGGTTGGCGAGCGCGATGACTTTCTCGGGATCCTCCGGTTCGCCATTCAGGAGCGTTTTGTAAAGGAGGTGGGGCCGGGAGGCGGCCGGTGCTGTCGAGGAAATCGATCTGAGCATGCGCCTCGACTTTCTGCCCTACCGAGACAGTGTGACGATGCATGTGGCCGTAGAGAGTGGCGATCCCGTTGCCGTGGTAGATTTTGATCACAGGTACCCAACATTCGCCTATTTGCGCGATGTGCTTGAGCGCATCGTCTCGGGCAAGACCAGAGCCCACGACTTCAGACCTCCGCTGCCCTCGGGCTGGAAGGGTTCCAAGACCAAGGCTGCCGTGAATAGCTGACGTTGAATTTTGACTCTGGATCAGCGAAGCGACGATCGCCCAGCTTTGGGCACCATCCGAACCGGCGACGCGGGGCACCGTATTACGCGAAGAACGCCTTCGCTTAACCGCGCCCTCATTTGCGGCACGAACCTTCACACGGATCAGACGCCCAGCCTGATCTCGTTCGCATGCTCCTCCTCGGGCGCGAACTGAGTGCGATAGTAATCCGCGAAGTACCCGTTGTGACGCAGCAATTCCAGTAGTGTCCCTTGCTCGACAATGACGCCATCATGCAATACGATGATCCAGTCGCAGCGGCGCACGGTCGACAACCGATGCGCGATGATAAACGTGGTACGTCCCGCCATCAGCCGTTCGATCCCGGCCATCACGAGCGCTTCGGTCGCGACATCGAGCGCCGAGGTCGGCTCGTCGAGGATGAGCATCGGGGCATCGCGCAGAAGGGCGCGGGCGATGGTGATCCGCTGCTTCTCTCCCTCGGAGAGCGTCGCCCCGGTTTCGCCAATGAGGGTGTCGTAGCCCCCAGGAAGCGAGGCGATCAGATCGTGGATTCGAGCCGATCGGGCCGCTGCCTCGATGGCAGCATCGTCGGCCCCGGGACGGCCATAGGCGATGTTGTCGCGCACCGAGAGCGGAAATATCAGCGGCGGCTGCAGGACCATTGCGATCTGCTGACGTAGCGATTTCAGCCTGTACTCGCGCAAGTCGATCCCGTCGATTGCGACGAAGCCCGCGGACGGATCGTAGAACCGCGGCAGCAGACCGAGAAGCGTCGACTTGCCCGCTCCCGTCGGACCGACAACGGCGATTTTGCTTCCGGCAGACACCTTCAAGTCGATGCCCGCCAGGACCGGGGTGTCGGGGCGATAGCGGAAGCTGACGTCAGACCAGACGACTACGCCGCGCGCTCCTTCCGGAGGAAAGCTTCGCGCGCCGTCCTCCAGATCGTCTTCGGTGTCGAGAATCTCGAAGATCCGGCGGGCTCCTACTCGGGCACCTGCGATCAACCCCCAACTCTGCGTAATCTGGTTGATCGGCGCGTAGAGCTGGGCGAGGTAGGAAATGAATACGATCAGCTGGCCAACGGAGAGCGTGCCTGCGATCACTGCCCGCGCCCCTGCAAGCACGACAAGCGCAGTGCCGCCGGCGATCACCAGGTTGACCGTCCCGGAATAGAGCGTCTGCCAGCTATACAGCCGCAGTGTAGCCCGCAGGCTTTCCTGGCTCGCCCCCATGAAGCGCTGATGCTCTTCTTCCTCTTTGGTGAAGGCCTGCACCAGCTTGATCGAAGACATCGTCCATTGGACCAGTGAGTACACTCGGCTCTCGGTGGTGCGCACCTCGGTGGCTATGTCGACGATCTTTCGATTGAATAGCGATATCAGCGCAAACAGCACCGGAACTATTGTTAGCGCGAGCAGGGTCAACGTTGGATCGAGCGGAAAGAGAACGACGAGCATTCCGGCCAGCAGAACCAGGGCCGACAGTATTGGCAGCGCGCCGTTCATGATCATCGTCTGCACTGCAAAGCTATCCGCGGTGATCCGGTATAAGAGGTCACCGACCCGTTGCCGGCTGTGGAAGGCGAGCGACAGGCGCTGAAGATGAGCGTAGAGAGCACCACGCAGGTCGTTCACCATACTCTGACCGATGCGGATCGCCGTGTAGTTGTGCAGCAGCGTAAGGGCCCCCGCACCGAAATGGACGACGACAATCCCGCCACAAGCGAGGAGAAGCAGGCTCCACGGCGACGACGAGAAAATGGCGACCGGGAACTGCTTGCCGCCGAGCACGTTGTCGATAACGACCTGGAGCGGCCACGGCTTCAACAGTTCAAAGCCGGCGATCAGCAACACCTGGAGGAGCGCCCAGGCGATCCTCCACCGGTGCGGCTTCAAATAGGGCAGAAGCTTCGTCACCATCGCCCGTGGGCTCGGCCCTTGGTTGGCAACCCGAACCGTTCCGTCACCCTCGCACGAGCGGGGGTCCGGGAGCGGTCGCCCTGCGGGACGGCGCTTCTACCGGATTTGTGCTCTTACGAGAGCTGCGAGCCTGCGTGCGCATCCCCCGTGCGGCGCGTGCCATGAGCGCCAGCGGCATCAGCTCCGCCTGCTTGGCGAGAGCTTCAATAACGCGGTGCATCAATCGGCCAAAACCGACGAGTTGCCAGCCCATCACGCTGCAATTAACCATCCCTACCATACCGATGACCCCTGCCACGAGCGGCCAGCCGAGGATTAGAGCGAATGCCGTCAGCCCCGCGTAGCTGCGCAGCAGGAACGAAGCGGGACGAGACAACCGCATTACACAACGCACCCGGAGGAGGCGCTTGCCGCCACCGTGGTTTTCGACGCAGACCGTGACCAAAGAGCGGCTGCACAGACCCCGCCCGACCTTGAGATCCCAATTGCTCCACCCGGTGTCCATTGTGACAAGGTATTTCTGCTGCACCAAAAAATCGGTCAACCCGCCGAGCAGCATCTCCTTTTCGGCGCTAGCCTCGCTCCAATAGCAGAGGTGGAAGGCGCGTTCTCGCCAGCAGATGCGGGCACGCTGCTCGGTCCTGGCAAAGCCGATATCGGCTTGCGACCTCATCTCCTTGATGCGCCATTTGATGCGCTCCCACCCACGCAGCAACGGACCGAGATAAATCAATACAGCGGCGAGCGCTCGGGCTTTGATCCCGGTGACATTAAAGCCGGT
This sequence comes from Allostellaceae bacterium, assembly GCA_035272665.1. Classification (GTDB taxonomy): domain Bacteria; phylum Pseudomonadota; class Alphaproteobacteria; order ATCC43930; family CGMCC-115725; genus AP-15. The sequence continues at coordinate 3,477 of DATEQL010000307.1, read as the reverse complement.
AAAGCGCTTGTCGATTGGCGCCCGGCACGCGCCGATAATGCACATGGCCCAGGTGGCGAGCATCGGAACGGTGAAGAGCCACAGCCACCCACCGCCGGCAGTTCCGGCTAGTGCGAGCGCCAGCGAGGCAGCGCTCCATTCGAAGGTCAGCGGCAGTGATGCAGTCAACGACGAAGGCGGCTCGTACATGATCTGGAACAGACCGCGTCCGAAAACTCCTGAATAGATGATCGGCCGACGCGATAGCAGCAGTGAAGTGGAAAGATCGCCGTAGATGCGACCGAGCCACTTTGCCTGCCCGAAAAGGTTGAAGCGGAATGGGTGCTTCGCATAGACGAGCGCTTCGGCTTTGCCGTAGCCTCTCTGCTGGTTGCAATAGGCGCTCACCGTATTACGGCGGAAATGCCAGACCACGGCTGCAGGGCTGAAGCCGATGACGTGGCCGGCGTCCTGAAAGCGCCAGCAGATGTCGATGTCGTCGCCGGCTGCGCGATAAATCGGATCGAAGCCCCCGAGTCTCATCAGCACCTCGCGGCGGAATGCCATGTTGCAGCCGGCGATGTGTTCGGCGACCTCGTCGCTGATCAGAACATGTGTCGGACCGCCCGGCGCGACCGTGACCACTGCCGGAACGAGCGCGTCCTCGGGGGGCGGGAAATTGGGCCCCCCGCAGGCGGCGAGATTGCTCGATTCCATCTTGGCGACGAGATAACTCAGCCAATCGGGGTCGGCGACGCAGTCGCTGTCGGTGTAGGCCACGATTTCCCCTGTCGCCGCTTCGGCTCCCACGTTGCGCGCGAAGCCCAACCCTTTGTTCCGCTGACTGATGATCCGGCAGAAGCTATAACTTTCGGCGATATCGAGGGTATGGTCGCCCGAACCATCATTGACGACGATAACCTCATAATTCGGGTAGTCGAGCACAGCGAGCGAGGCGAGGCAGCGATCCATCGTGCGCTCGGCATTGTAGGCGCAGACCACGACCGAGACGCGTGGATAGCGCGGCAGACGCGGCGGCAAGACGCTCCTGTATTGACGGGCTACCTCACAGAGGGAGGCTTTGGGCCGGCGCTTCCGGTCGACGAGCCCGAAAGCCCAATCCTCTATTGGATGCCCTCCGGTAAACCACTCATCGGTCCACGCAAAGACGAAGGTCCCGGCCACACCCGCCTCGAAGGCCGAACGAACCTGCCAGGAGAGAATGCGCTGCTGTGCTTCCTCGCCCTCCCGCATCGAATCGACACCGAATTCGGTCAGCACCAGCGGCTGATCGACAGCAAGATTGTGTAGCCTTGCGATATATCGGCGGAACGCCGATTCATCATGGAGATAGACGTTGAAGCAGACGAAATCGGTGAAGTCGATGGTCAGATATTCGGTCGACGGGAAGTTGGCGTAACTGACAAGCGCCCCGGGGTGCGCCGCTCTCACACATGCGACGAGGCTCCTAACAAAGCGGCGCACCGCCTCGATGCCGTGCCAGCGCACCATGTCAGGGGGGATCTCATTGCCGACGAGATAACCGAAGACGCCGGTATGGCGGCGGCATTCGCGTACCCCGGCGACCACCGCTTCCCGGATCTCGGCCTGGGTCGCAGCGCTGTCGAGAAATGCAATGTGCTGCGACCAGGAAAGTCCGACCAGAAGTTTCAAACCCGCTCGGTCAGCGGCGTCGAGCAGCCAAAGCGGTGGCGCAGTGAAGACCCGCACGGTATTTATTCCGGCTTCGCTCATCAGCGCGAAATCCTTGTCGACCACCGCAGGTTCAGGAAATGGCGCGCCGTGAGCTCCCGTTGCGAAGGGGCCGTAGGTGACGCCCCTGATGAAGTGCTTGTGATCCCCGGCGAAGAAGAATTTGCCGTGCGCGCGGATCGGATCCGGCAGGTCGAGGCGCGCCGCAATTGTCGGAGGGGGGCGCGTCGCAACCTTGTCGATCTCGACCGTCATCGTCTCGGGGCTCCGGGAAGGCTTGCTGCCGGGACCGGCTCTTGGCGGAGGCGGCGCTCGCACAACGGCCGTTAGGAAAATTCATTCCGCTCGCCCGCTATAGTGGGCGAACTGGGAAGCTCAGCCGGGAGTTATTTGTCGCCGCGCGTGGCTTTCGTGCCAGGTAAGGGCAGTCCGGATGATCGTGTGGAGATCCGAGCGTTGGGCACGCCACCCAAGCTGCTCCGTCGCAAGGCTCGCGTCCGCGACCAATACCGGCGCGTCGCCCGGCCGCCGCGCAGCAGCGCGCCAGGGGATATTCCGCCCGCTGACCGCCTCGGCGGCGGCGATCACTTCACGCACCGAATGCCCGTAGCCCGTCCCGAGGTTGAGCGCCGCGCTTTCGCGTCCGGCGCGAAGATGCTCGAGCGCGCGCACGTGAGCTTCGGCGAGGTCTTGGACGTGAATGTAGTCGCGGATCGCCGTTCCGTCCCCCGTGGGATAATCGGTGCCATAGACGTCGATGTGCGACCGTTGTCCGAGAGCCGTCTGCAAGACCAGTGGGACGAGGTGAGTCTCTGGCTCGTGGAGTTCGCCGATCTCGCCCTCGGGGTCGGCTCCGGCGGCATTGAAATAGCGCAGTGACACCGACCGCAGGCCGTAGGCTTGCTCATACCAGCGAAGCGCCCGCTCTATCGCGAGCTTAGTCTCGCCGTACGGGTTGACCGGCAGCTGTGTCGCGGTTTCGCGGATCGGCGAATCAGCCGGGATGCCGTAAGTGGCGCAAGTCGACGAAAAGACAATCTTGTCCACCCGGGTCGCACGCATCGCTTCGAGCAGCGACAGGCTGCCTCCGAGGTTGTTGCGGTAGTACATCGCCGGATCAGCCACCGATTCGCCGACATAAGCATAGGCGGCAAAATGCATGACTGCCGTTACCTGATGCGTCTCCAGCGCGATGATCAATCGCTCCCGGTCCGCGAGATCGCCTTCCACGAGCGGCCCCCAGCGCACCGCTTCGCGATGCCCGCGCGAGAAATTGTCGAAAACGATCGGCTGGTATCCGGCTCGCGCCAAGATCTTGCAGGCGTGGCTCCCGATGTACCCCGCTCCACCCGTGACCAAAACCGATTGAGGCATCCTTCCTGCCAACTCCGAAGTGCTGCGGTGCAATAACGTACCATGCCGGCCGGCTCTTGCCGCGGAAAGATCAACCAGCTTCCGAATCGCTCCGCGGAATAACCCGTCGTCGTCGCCGTTCTGCGCTGCATTCGGATTGAGGACCGGGTAGGGCGCGGGGATGCGGATCGCGATGATCGGGACCGGCTATGTCGGGTTGGTTTCGGGGGCGTGTTTTTCGGAGTTTGGCGTGTCGGTAAGCTGCGTCGACCAGGATGCGGCGAAGATCGCGTGCTTGCAGCGCGGCGAGATGCCGATTTTCGAGCCGGGGCTGGCGGCGCTGGTGGCGGCCAATGCGGCAGCGGGGCGGCTGTCTTTCACGACCGATCTGGCGGCGGCGGTGGTCGGGGCGGACGCGGTGTTCATCGCGGT
>DATEQL010000306.1:0-2488 GCA_035272665.1 Allostellaceae bacterium | reverse complement strand
GAACCAGTCATACCACCCCCAGCTTCATCACCTCTTCACGCACCAGCTCCTTGATGCGGCGTTCCAGCACGACGAATTCGTGATCCAAGCGGTCGCGCGGGCGTCGCAGAGCCACGTCGACGATCTGCTTGATCGAGCCCGACTGCGTCGCCATCACGACGATGCGGTCGGCGAGGAAGACCGCTTCCGAAATGCTGTGGGTGACAAAGACGACGGTCTTGCGCTCATGCTCCCAGATGCGCAGCAGCTCTTCCTGCAGGACTTCCCGCGTCTGCGCATCGAGCGCGCCGAAACGGCTCGTCCATCAGCAGCACCGAGGGACCATTGGCGAGCGCACGGGCGATCGCGACCCGCTGCTTCATGCCATCGGAGAGTTCGTTCGGGTATTTGGCCTCGTGCCCCTCGAGCCCCACCAGATCGAGATAACGCCGGGCGGTCGCGCGCCGTTCGGCGGAAGGTTTGCGCCGCATCAACGGGCCGAACTCGACATTGGCGAGGGCCGTTCGCCACGGGAACAGGACATATTCCTGGAAGACGACGCCGCGATCGGCGCTTGCCCCAACGACCGTTTCTTCGTCGACCAGCACTTGGCCAGTAGTCGGCGGCACAAAACCGGCGATCATGTTCAGCAAGGTCGACTTGCCGCAGCCGGAGGGTCCGAGCAGGCAGGTGAAACTGTTTTCTACTAGTTGCAGGTCGACCCGAGCGAGTGCCAGTTTGCCGTTGTACCGCTTCGACACGTCCTCGATGCGGATCTTGGTTCGTGCCGAGACCGGCGCGCCGCGCCCATCGCTAACGCCTCAGCCACGGGCATCTTTGCGCCAGCGCAGCACCCGCGCCTCGAGCCGGCGCAGCAGAGTGTTGAAAGTAAAGCCGATGATGCCGATGACCGCGGCGCCGAGCAGCATGTTCGAAACGAGGAAGAAGGTGCGCGCGTCGTTGATCAGGAAGCCGAGCCCCGAATCGGCCGCGATGAACTCGGCGGCGACGATGACGAAGAAAGACAGGGCAAAGCCGAGGCGCAGCCCAGTGATGATATTCGGCAGGGCGGCCGGCAGCACGACGTAGCGGAAGATGTCGCGCTCCGACGCGCCGAGGCTCGCCGCCGCCCGGATCAGCAGCGGATCGACGTATTTGATCCCCTCGATCGTCGTGGTGAAAATCGGGAAGAACCCGGCATAGGCGATGAACACGACTTTCGAGGTCTCGCCAATGCCGAACCACAGCACCATCATCGGTAGGAACGCCAGCGGCGGGATCGGCCGCAGCAGCTCAAAGGTCGGCTCGATCAGATATTCGAGCCGGCGCGACCGGCCGGCCACGGTGCCGGCGGCGACACCGACCACGGCAGCGAGCAGGAAACCCTGGATGACACGCGACAGGCTGGCGACGATGTCCCGCTGCAATTCGCCCGAGCGGACGAGCTCAATGCCGGCGATCAGCACCGTGTGAGGCGCCGGCAGCAGCATCGGGTTGAATATCTTGAAGACGTTCGCGTTGAGGATGGCGGCAGCGTACCAGATGGCGAAGAACAGCGCGATCGAGGTCGCCCGCAACAGCGCGGCGGTGCGCCGCTCGCGGTTGCCGCGGGCTTTCTCGGTCGGCTCGGAGGCAACCCAAGAGTCGACCGCAGCCGTCATTTTTCGGCTTTGGTCGTCGTCCAGCTGACGAGGCTCGGATCGAGCGAGCGCAGCAATTCGGGCGCGAACGCCTCTTCGGGAGTTGCCACCCGCGGCGCCCGGTTGATCGACACTGCCCACTGGCCGATAAAGGCGAGGCTGGCGGCGACGTTGCGATCGAGTGCCAGGCTGTATTTGTTGGCCTCGGCCATGACGGTCAGAGCGTCGCGATCGACGCGCAGTTCCTTCTCCATCGCGTCGAGCGCCTTCGGCCGGTCCTTGGCGAGCAGATCGTTGGCGCGCAGCAGCGCTCTCAGGACCGCCCTCAAGGTATTCGGCTTGCCGTCGATCCAGCTTTGCGCGGCAAGCAGCAGCGAATGGTTCATCTGCAGACGATCTTCGTCCGGCAGCCGTTGCGGCTGGCCGGTGACGTAGAGCGTCGTTCCGGTGGCGTAGAGCGTGCCGCCCATCGTCGTCAGCCGGTAGAGGTTCGGCTGCCAGCCGAGCAGGCCCTGCACGTCGCCTTTCGATGCCGCGACGACCCCCTCGGACTGGTTCATGTTGACCAGCGGCACCTTGGCCATGTCGAAGTCGAACATCTTGGCCATTTTGGCGAGCAGCAGCGGCGACGGCGATCCCTCGGTGAAGGCCAGCTTCTTGCCCTCGAGCTCGCGCGGGCTGGCGAGCTTGACCCCCGGCGACAGGACGAAGCCCTCGGTCTCGGCGATGTCGGCGAGTGCGGCGATAGTCTTGATCGGCATTTCCTTGGTGGCGAACAGCACCTGCCCGAAGACGCTGCCGGCGCCGAGATAGGCGCTGCCGCCCGCCATCACGGTGATGATATCGGCGCCCGACTGGACCCAATGGAT
>DATEQL010000305.1:0-6962 GCA_035272665.1 Allostellaceae bacterium | reverse complement strand
GCGGGGCGTGGCTCAGCCTGGTAGAGCGCCTGCTTTGGGAGCAGGATGTCGGAGGTTCGAATCCTCTCGCCCCGACCACCTCCGGGACGGCAACACCGAAGCGCGTAATTTTGGCGAAACGAGCGATCGATGGCGCGGGCACGCATCTACAGGCCAGCCAAGACGGCGATGCAATCCGGGCGTGCGCAGACCCGCAAATGGATTCTAGAATACGAACCGGAGAGCCCCCGGCGGCCCGATCCGTTAATGGGATGGGCGAGCGCGCAGGATACCCTGAACGAGGTCCAACTGCGCTTCGACACGCTCGATGAAGCCGTCGCCTTCGCCGACAAGCATGATCTTGAGTACACGGTCATCGCGCCCCACGACAGTGCCGAGAAGCCGAAGAGCTATGCCGACAATTTCCGCTATGACCGCGTGCGCAACTGATCCGGCGGCTGCGCGACTACCGGGGATTGCGGTTCGTGGCTGTCGATGCGATAAGGCTGCGGCACCGGTTGCCGACCCCGTAGCTCAGACGGATAGAGCACTCGCCTTCTAAGCGAGTGGTCGCAGGTTCGAGTCCTGCCGGGGTCGCCAGATCGCTCGACGACCGGGTTTTGAAACAGGTCAGCGCCCGGAGCGGTAGCGTTGCCGGATCGTGAGAGTCTCAGGCGACAACAGCAGCCTTCATCTGCGGGCGGCGCCCGAGCGCATCGAGCGTCATCGCGAGACCCTTGGTCAGCTTGGTCTGGGCAGTGAAGCCGAGCCGCTCGGCAGCGCGCCGCGGATCGCCGATCGAAATCCGCACCTCGCCGCATCGCGCCGGCCGGCGATGCTCGACGAGTTCTGTCCCGCACAGCACGGCCATCGTCTGGGCGAGGCCCCGCACGCTCGTCGCTTGGCCGGTGCAGACGTTGAAGACGAAAGCGCTGGTGCTCGCCACCCGCATAGCGCGACGTAGCACACAGACTGCATCGGCAATGTAAGTGAAATCGCGGGCTTGCTCGCCATCGCCAAAAATCTCGACCGGTTGACCGCGGAGCAAACGATCGGCAAAAATCGAGACCACCCCGGAATATGGTGAGAGCGGGTCTTGCCGCGGCCCGTAAAGGTTGAAGAAGCGCAAGCCGACTGTCGGCACCCCATGTATCGCCCCGGCGACGCGAGCGTGGAGCTCGCAGGCATGCTTGTCGGCACCATAGGCGCTGAGCGGTGCTGCGGGGCTCTCCTCATCGACCGGAACGTTACCGCAATTCCCGTAAATCGCGGCGGTTGAGGCGTATACGACGGGAACCTCTCGACGGCGCCGCGACGGCCGCGCCTGATCGAAAACGTTGATCGTGCCGGTGAGGTTGACTTGATGGGTGCGCAGCCACTCGCGATGCGAACGCACCACGGAAGCGATCGCGGCCAGGTGAAAGCAACCATCGACACCGTCAAACGCCCGGTCGACTGCCTCCGGCTCAGTGACATCGGCTTCGATCAGTTCAGCTTGCCGGGGCAGGTTCTTGCGCTGCCCGCCCGAGAGATCATCGATAACCCGGACCGCATGGCCTTCGTCGAGCAACGCCTCTACCAGATGCGAGCCGATGAACCCGGCGCCGCCGGTCACGAGAAAACGAGGCATCCGATATCCCTGAAGCAGTTCCGAAAACGGCGTGAGAATGGTCAGCCCAATTGGCGCTCTTCCTGTTGTGCTCCTCGCCGTCCGGGACCCCACGCCTGTCGGAAAACACCGATCGAGCCCCCGAGTTCCGATGAGTTTGCCCCATCTGCATCAGCGCTCGATGACGGCACCACTTCGCCGGCGTCGTCAGTGCCGCGTGCCTGAGAGCTCACGCATACCCCCGTTTCACCCGGGTAGGAAGCAGAATCAACGTTAAGCCGGCGAAACCGCTCCCGATTCGCCGGCCATCGAAATTAAACCTTAACATTGATTAACACCGGCTCCGTCCACGAGGCCCCGAGACTATGGGATTAGCCTCGGTGCGCACGGGCTCAAACCAACCCGAGGTGTAGCGCGAGTCAAACAGCCGGCCGCGGCGATAGAGACGAGCGAACTTCTCACGCTCGGACAACCCTCGCTTCATCGTGTGGGTGCGACATCACGCCGCCCAAGCCGGTCGGGCCGAGCGCGGCCGGGCTTGTCAGGTCGGGTGCTGTCTGTGATTCTCGTCGTGTCTTGAGTCGGCCACGGCGGTGGGACAACCGTCAAATGCGCATTCGGCGTTTTCGAACCGCGGGAGCCCTGTTCTTCGCTCTCTCCCTTCAGGTGCTCTGGCTCGCGCCGGCAATTGGAGAGCAGACGTTTCAATCGGATGAATGGATCACGGAATGCGAGGCCGACCCGGGTAATGGCACTCCCGACTGCTCGATTACGGTGCCGTTTTGGCAAGCTGGAGGCGACCGGGACGCCTCGTTCGCCCTTGTCGTCATGCTCCAGACCGGAAACATCGGAATTGTCGGCCAGCCATTTCCGGTGAAGGCGGTGCTTCGGGTCGACAAGAACCCGCCGATCGAGTGCGACCAGACACGCTATTGTATTTTTTCAACCGCGCAGGCTCTCGCGGTCGTCAAGCAGCTCAAGGTCGGATCCCTAATTCTGATCGACGTATTCACGGCAAAAGGAGCGTTCAGCTTCAGCTTGACACCGAAAGGGTACCAGGCGGGAATTGCCAAAATCCGGGCCTGGGGCTATCGCCTCTCGCTGGAGTAAACGGGCCTCGCCCCTTCTTCCCGCTGCCGACCCCCGTTCGGCGAGACCATGATCACCCTCCAAGAGAACAAAGGGAGACTTCTTTTTGACGCCGACCTGGACAGCAGGTTGACGAGGACAGGGTTAAAGTCGCCGACGGGAACTGGCGATGAGGGTCGGAGCAGATGGGCAGCGACACAGGGTTCCAGTCAGCTCACTCCGCCGAGCGCCGGGACTTTTGGGACGACCCAACACCGGCGGGCAGATCGCCGCAAGAGGCGACCTATCGACTGACCAAACGAGCAGCGCTGAGCGTGATATTTCTGTTGTCGCTCGGGCTATGGGCCGCGATCTGGACGGTCGTCGCCTCACTGGCATCGGCTGCATTGGGGTAGCCGCAGTCTCCAAGACCCCTCGGCCAGCAATAATCGGATGCTTTACCCTTCGATTGGGCTCGCCGCTGCGGCGGTGCCAAGCGGCGAAGCGGCTCCGCTCTCCTCAGCCGTCAGTCGCGCGGCGATCCGCCGGCTCGCGTGTCCGTCGCCGTAGGGATTTTCGACACGGCTCATCCGCCGATACGCCTGCGGATCATCGAGCAATGCCTGCATTTCGTCGAAAAGTCGCCGTTCGTCGGTTCCGACCAGCTTGGCCAAGCCGAGTTCCATCGCCTCCGGCCGCTCGGTCGTGTCGCGGGTGACCAGCACCGGCTTGCCGAATGACGGCGCCTCCTCTTGAATTCCGCCGGAATCGGTCACGACGAAGTGACATCGTTTCAAGAGGAAGACGAGTTCGGGATAATCGACCGGCTCGATCAGCAGAATGTTTTCGCGCCGGCGCAGCGGTTCGATCGCCCGTCGCACATTGGGGTTCGGATGGACTGGGAAAACAACGGCGACGTCGCTTCGCAGCGCGATCCGCGCCATCGCATCGCAAACCCGCGCGAGTCCGCCGTCGAAGCCCTCGCGGCGATGACCCGTCATCAGGATCAGTCGTTGATGCTCGGCAAAACGCCCGGCGAGCACCTGCTCGGCCCGCGAGCGCAACTCTGCACGGTCGTCCAACAGGGCGGACACCCACAGCAAGGCATCGATCCCGGTATTGCCGGTCACGACGATGCGCCCGCCGCTGATCCCTTCGCGCAATAGATTATCGCGCGCCCGGGCGGTTGGCGCAAAGTGGAGATCGGCCACATGGCTGACGAGCCGGCGGTTCACCTCCTCGGGCCACGGCGCGTAGATGTTGTCGGTGCGCAGCCCGGCCTCGACATGCGCTACCGGAATTCTGTGATAGAAGGCGGCCAGTGCCCCGGCGAAGGTCGTGGTCGTGTCTCCCTGCACGATGACCCGATCGGGTCGAAAGGAAGCGAGGATCCCGCTAACCCCCGACAATGCCGCACCCGTCAGATAAGCCAAATCCTGGTCCGGCCGCATGATGTCGAGATTCCAGTCCGGGCGAAGCTCGAACAAGTCGAGGATCTGCACCAACAGCTCGCGGTGCTGCCCGGTCACGCAGACCTTGCAGTGGAAATTCCGTCGCGCCGACAGCTCCCTGACCACCGGCGCCAGCTTGATCGCTTCCGGTCGCGTGCCGAAGACAAAAAGAAGGTTCATCCGGCCCCCGAGCTAGCCGGATCCGTGCATGAGACCGGTCACGTCGATGACCACGCGGCGCATCAGCTCTTCGCGCGGAATTTTCCGGAACTGGGAGTGCGCCACCAGAAGGGCGACGATGTCGCAATGCCGCACCGCCTCCAGGGTGTCGCAGAACGCGACGTTCGACAGCGCGGCAAACTCTTCCGGCAGCATGTTCAAATTTGGGTCGGCGATCAGAATCTGCTCAGGCCCGCCGTGGGCCAGCTGCAAAGCGATCTCGATCGCCGGGCTCTCCCGCAGATCGTCGACATCGGGTTTGTAGGTCAGGCCCAGACAAGCGATGACCGGCCGTTTGAACCGTTCCGCGCGTTCGCGTATTTGCGAGACCACGAATTTCGGTTTTGCATCGTTGACCTCGCGCGCGGTGCGGATCAGCCGGGTCCGTTCCGGTGCCGAGGCGACGATGAACCAGGGATCGACGGCGATGCAGTGCCCGCCCACGCCCGCTCCCGGCTGGAGGATCGAAACCCGGGGATGGCGGTTGGCGAGCTCGATGACCTGCCAGACGTTGAGGCCGAGCTGATCGCAGATCAGCGACAGCTCGTTGGCGAAGGCGATGTTGACGTCGCGGAACGCATTCTCGACCAGCTTGACCAGCTCCGCCGTCGGCGCGTCGGTGCGAAACAGTTTCGCTTGCAGGAAAACCCGGTAGACCGCTTCCGCGTGCTCGGCACAGGCTTCGGTCATGCCGCCGATGATCCGGTCGTTCTCGATCAGCTCGCGGACCATGCGCCCCGGCAGCACCCGCTCCGGGCAATGCGCGACATGCACGTCGAGCGGTCCCGAATGGCGCCCGGGCGGAAAGCACAGGTCCGGCCGCAGCCGGGCGAGCCGCGCGGTCAGCCGCTCGGTGGTACCGACCGGTGAGGTCGATTCGAGGATCACGACGTTGCCGGAACCGAGTGCGGGGGCAATCGCGTCGGCCGCCGCGTCGATATAGTCGAGATTTGGCGATCGGTCCGCGTTGAACGGGGTCGGAACGGCGATCACGAACGCGTCGGCCGGTTCGGGCTGTGCGGTGGCGCGCAGCTTGCCCAAGGTCGTCGCCGCGCGCAGCAGCATGTCGAGATCGGGCTCGGAGAAATAAGGCTGTCCGGCATTGACGGCTTCGACCACTTGCGGGTTGGTGTCGACGCCGATCACCTCGACCCCGCGGCTGGCCAGGGTCGCTGCTGTCGGCAACCCGATATAACCCAGACCGACGACGCACACCGTCTTGATCGGGTAGTCCATCGATCGGCGGCCTAAAAGTAATCCGTCGCTTGATTCGAAATATCGCTGATCACGATTTGCGACAGCCGAATAAATAGCCGAGGAAGATCATCGTGGCAAGCGCGTTGCCCTCCCCATCGTCGTTAACAACATCCGCCCATGACTGGCGTCAGAGGCAGCGCCCGGTGTAAACGATGTCGCCGCCATTGGCGAACGGCCCCTCCGACGGCTGTACGAATTGCCGGGTCTCGACGACGTAGCCGGTGTTGCACATCGTATGGGCGGTGAGCGCGTCGGCGAGCCAGTCGCGTCGGATCTTCTCCGCGGCCCCGTCGTCGTTTGCGGTCATGACGGTATTGGTCGCGGCGCTGTAGGTGAAGGTCGCGGGCGTGTCTGCGGTGAAACTCTCGATGCGAACTCGGTCATTGTCGATGATGCAGCCGGCGAGCGCGACGAGGCAAGCGAGGGCAAGCGCGCGCATCGGATCGGACCTCCTTAATACAGCTCCGAGCCTCTCTTCTCTCTTTTCCGGCCTCGAAGCAAGCAATCCCCATATCGGACGCCATTTTTCCCCCGCTCCGACAACCGGTTCGGGAGTTGCTCGCGGCGGGCAACCGCGGTAGAAGACCCGGTCGCGCCGGCCGACCGGCCCAGAGCCGTCGGCCTCGGGGGAGTGAGGTATGAGCGAATGTCTGATGCCGCAGCGCGCGCGGCGTCGCAAGGGCGAACGGTCGCTTCGGCCGGCCACCGCTTTTCCGGACGGCCGCCGGCCATGAATGACGACATGGGTGCGCCTCAGTCACTGCTTCCGGCAAAATCCAACGGGCCGGCTTCGGACGGTTTGGAAACCGAGATCCGGGTAATACGCGAATCCGGTCTCTTCGACGAGGCCTACTACCGAGCAAACAATCCGAAACTGGCGCCTAGTGTCGACCCGGTCAGGCACTTCCTCGAGCGGGGTGCCGGAGAGGGCCGCCAGCCCAACCGCATGTTCGATCCGGCGTTCTACCTGGGTCAGAACCCGGACGTCGCCCAAAGCGGTGACAATCCGCTTGTGCATTTTATTCACCGTGGCGCCGCCGAGGGACGCCGGCCACATCACGATTTCGATCCGGCATTTTATCTCGCGCGGTATCCGGATGTGGCACGTGCGGGGCAAGACCCGTTGTTGCACTATTTGTCAACCGGGGAGCGGGAAGGACGCAAACCGAACGCGCAAGAAGTGGGCAGTGCGGTTGCGGTTACTCATGCCGAGATCCAATGTCTGAAACAGCCCTCGTTTCGCGACGAGGTGGCTCTTTTTCTAGCGCATTCGCCGCACGGCCACCTGAAGCCGCACGTGCGACATTATTTGGACTGTCTGAAGCGGCAAGGCATTGCCGTCATCCTGATCGTGCACGCCGACGGACCGTTTATCGCAA
>DATEQL010000304.1:0-10658 GCA_035272665.1 Allostellaceae bacterium | reverse complement strand
TGGCGCAGTTTTGGTCGCCGGAACGGCGCAAGACCGGTTTTTGCCAGCATATTCCCGTCGAGCAGCGAATTATCGCTGGAGCGGTTACGATTTTTTCGCGCTCTGCGCCCGCTTGATCGCCTGGACGACCGCCGGGCGGTGGCTTTCGGCCGCCCAGCCGGCGGCGTCGCGCCCGGTGTAATCGGTCTTGGTGACGCTGGCGCCCTTGGCGAGCAAGGCCTTTACGATCTCGACGTTGCCGCGGTTTGCCGCGACCATCAGCGGCGTCATTCCGTTCTTGTTTTCGGGATCGACCGCGGCCCCGGCATCGAGCAGGAGCTCCGCGGCCTCGGCCTGATTTAGATCGGCCGCAAAGTGCAGCGGCGTGTTGCCGAGCCTCTCTTTGGGATCGAGCTTGGCGCCGCCCTTGATCAGGATCGCGACGATCTGCAGGTTGCCGTTGATCGCGGCATAATGCATCGCGGTCCGTGCCGTTTCGTCGGTCTGGTTCGGATTGCTGCCCTCGCCGATCAACGACCGGACGAGCTCCGCATCGTTCTGTTTCGCCGCGCGCGCCACATTGTCGTAATACTGGCTGAACGGGTTGACCTGAAACTGCGCGCGCGACGCGGGACTGCCGACAATGGCGGCGGCGACCGTGGCTGCGAGGATCGCGACAAGGCGAGCGTTCATGGAGACCCCTTTCCATCGGACAACCGGGGCGCCCCGGTGAGCCAGTCGAGCGCTGCCGCGACCGTCTCGACCGCGTCACCCGGCTCCCGGGGAGGACGCCGCACCATGACGACCGGAACGCCGAACTCGCGCGCCGCGACGATCTTCGCCTCGGTCGCGGCGCCGCCGCTTGCCTTGCAGACGAGCACGTCGATCGCATGCCGCTCTAGTCGGTGGCGCTCCTGTGCCAAGGTGAAAGGCCCGCGTCCGACGACGACCTCATAAAAGCGCAATGGCAGGGGCCGGCGCGGCGGGTCGACGAGCCGGACGAGAAAGCGCACCCCGGTCGCCGCCGAGAAGCACGCGATCTCGCCAGCGCCGACGGTGAGGAAAGCGCGCCGCCCGACCCGTCCGACGACTTCGGCGGCCGCCGCCATGCTGTCGACCTCGATCCACTGGTCGAGCGGCTGGCGACGCCACGGCGGGCGCAGCAGCTGCAACCGCGGCACGCGGGCCTCCTCGCAAGCGAGCCGCGCTTGGGTCGAGATCCGGTCCGCAAACGGATGGGTCGCGTCGATCAGCCGATCAGCGCCGTGTTCGACGAGATAGGCGGCCAAGCCCGCGGCACCACCAAAGCCGCCGATGCGGACCCGGCCGGGCAGCGGTCCCGGCCGCTCGGTTCGTCCGGCGAGCGAGGTCGTGACACCGAGCGCATCGCCGAAGCGGGCGAGTGCCGTCCGGGCGAGTGCCGCGGCTTCGCCGGTGCCGCCGAGGATCAGAAGCTCTCTCGCGGTCACCCGCCGACCCGCGCAAGAAAGCTGCCGTGGCGGTCGACGACGGCCACCTCGACCGCGGTCTTTCCGGATAGCGTCGCGAGCGCCACCCCACGTGCGCGCGTCGCGACGAGGCGAGCGAGCGCCTCCCGCTCGGCGCCGGCGCTGGCGAGGATCTCGGCGGCGCCGGCGGCCGCTCGCGCCGTCTCCAGGGTCGCAGCATCGGCGCCGAGCTCGGCCAGCATCTCACCGAGCGAGGCAATATCGACCCGGCTTCGCGCCGAATGCAGATCGAGATGACCGGCGGCGAGCTTGGCGAGCTTGGCGAAGCCGCCGGCAATGGTCAGCCGCTCGACCGGATGAGCGCGGAGATACTTCAACGTGCCCCCGACAAAGTCGGCCATATCGATCAGTGCGTGGTCGGGAAGATCGTAGAGACGCTGGACGGCCCGCTCCGAGGTCGCCCCGGTCGATGCCGCAATATGGTCGAGACCGGCGGCCCGGGCGACGTCGATGCCGCGATGGATCGAATGAATCCATGATGAGCATGAATACGGTATGAAAATGCCGGTCGTCCCCAGGATCGACAGACCGCCGACGATCCCGAGCCGCGCGTTCAAGGTCTTTTCGGCCAGCCGTTCGCCGTTAGGGATTGAAATGGTCACGGTCACGTCCGGCGGCGGGACGCCGTTCTCCTCGGCTACTTCGAGAAGCGCATCCGTGATCATCGCGCGCGGTGCCGGGTTGATCGCCGGTTCGCCAACGGCGAGCGGCAGGCCGGCACGGGTCACCGTGCCGACCCCCTTGCCTGCGGCGAACCCGATACCCGAACCTGCCGCCGCCCACGCGATCTCGGCGACGACGAGCGCACCATGGGTGACGTCGGGATCGTCGCCGGCGTCCTTGATGATGCCGGCGCGGGCGCGCCCTTCGTCCAATTCGGCGAGCGCCAGCGGGAAGCTCGCGGCTCTCCCGCGCGGCAAGCGGATCCGGACCGGGTCGGGGAATCGGCCGGACAGCAGCGCGGTAAACGCTGCGCGCGCCCCCGCCGTGGCACAGGCGCCGGTCGTCCAGCCGCGGCGCAGCGGTCTGATCTCCTGCCGAGCCATGCGCCGATCTTAGCAAAACCGGCGGAGATGACTACCTTGTGGCCTCTCGCCATGGTTCTTCGCATCACTTCTGGTCGAGGACATGATCGACAGCGCGCGACTCGGTCTCCCGGATTTCGAACCCGGCCATGTCTGGCTTGTCGGCGCTGGCCCGGGCGACCCTGGGCTGCTCTCCGTCCTGGCGCTGCATGCCTTGGGATGCGCGGACACAGTCGTCTACGACGCGCTCGTCGACCCGCGCATCCTGCACTTGGCGCGGCCGGAAGCGGTGCTCGATTTTGCCGGCAAGCGCGGCGGCAGACCGTCACCAAGTCAACCGGACATCTCGGCGCGACTGATCCGGCTCGCCCATGAGGGCAACCGGGTGCTGCGCCTCAAAGGCGGCGATCCCTGCGTCTTCGGTCGCGGCGGAGAGGAAGCGTTGGCACTCGCCGCCGCCGGCATCCCGTTTCGCATCGTGCCGGGGATCACCGCGGGCATCGGCGGGCTCGCCTACGCCGGGATCCCCCTCACCCATCGCGATACCAACTCTGCCGTCACTTTTCTCACCGGCCACAACAGCGACGGGGCTGTTCCCGGCGAACTCGATTGGGGAGCGATCGCCCGCGGCGCCCCGGTGCTCGTGCTCTACATGGCGACGCGCCATCTGCCGAGCATCGTCGAGCGGCTGATGTCGGGCGGCCGTCAATCCGAGGAGCCCGTGGCCGTTATCAGCAAGGCAACGACCTCAGCGCAACAGGTTATCGTGTCGACATTGGGCGAGGTCGCGGCGGCGGCCGCCAAGATCGACTTTCCCGCGATCGTCGTCATCGGCGGAGTCGTCCGATTCCGTACGGCGCTCGATTGGGTGGGAAATCTCGCAGGCCGAAGGCTCAATCCCACGGCAGGCTGAGCCGCCTGCGGCTCCCCAATCGACCCGGCCCAGCAGCGCTCAAGGATGGCACCGCCCCGCCGTCCTCGGTCAACAGGGTTAAAAAGTGGTACAGTGTGAAGCGGGTCACACCGGTTCAGGCGTCGCCGGGCATATTGGTCGGGCGTACGAGACGCCGTGGGAGACGAGTGATGGACTTGGCTATTCCGCACAGCTGGCGGCAGATATTCGCAAAAACGATGCCGTCGCAGGTCGTCGATCCCGAAACCGAAATTCCGTCGTTCGAGCATATGATCGAGGACGCCCAGCTGCTCCTCTCGTATGCCGCGACGGTCGGCGCAACCTTGAACGACGCCGACGTCAAGATCTTGAACGACGAGATCCAGAAAACCGCCGTCGATAAGACCGGAAACCACGATTATACCGATGCTCTGCTGGCCTACAGCCGCGTCGCCAAACAACTTTTGCCGGTCACGGCGTACACGCTTCGCGAATGTTTCGTCAGTTCGAAACGAATAATCCGGTCTTACGCACGGTGGGGTGCCGTATTCGTAATATTAATTGTATCGGCTTCGCTCGTTACATTCGTCTCCTCCACGATATCCGATTCCATGAAAGGCGAGATCGACCTGGCGAACAGCAAGATCATAACGTTGCGCGCGCACTTTGCACCGACCGGGCAAGAATCCTCGCCGGATCAGCCGGTGAACACAACCAATTCCGCTCAGTCGAATTACAGCGAACAGGATAGACTGATCGATCTCCAACAGCTGGCGATCTCGACGCGCTCGATTTATGGGCGTTCCCAACAATTGCGTTGGCTAATCGTTCCTGCATTGCCTGATCCGTTTCAAAAAATTCGCGGCACGAAAGAAATGCATGCCGCGTTCGAACTCGATATAACCAAATCGGACAGTGATAATTTCAACCAAATTGTCGATACTTATCAAGAAGTACGAGCCTACGCTCAAAGCCTGCGCGATGCCGTGGCGTTCTGGTATGGCGGCATCGCGGCAAGTGTGCTTCCGGTATTTTACGCGCTGTTGGGGGCGTCGGCCTGGTCGTTGCGCCGGATGCAGATCGGGTTACGCGACAGAACCTTCGCCAACTTCGGCGGCAATTCGGCACAGCTGCTGGTGGCTGCGATAGCCGGAACGGTGATCAGCCTGTTCAGCGGGCTCTTCACCTCCACCGCAGTGTCTCTGTCGCCGCTCGCCTGGGCCTTTCTCGCGGGCTACAGCAGCGATTCATTGTTCCAGGTATTGGACGGTGTCTTGCGTATCCGTCCGCGCGGCGAGCCCAACGCGCAAGCCGTCCCCGCCCCGGCCGGGGGAGCTTGAGCCGATCCTTTGATCGGCCGAGAAGGTCGCGCTCGGCCCTGCCTAACGGCCGGCGGAGCGGGTAGGGGAGGGGGACGGCGATCGAAATCGACCAAGGTTCTTCAGTGGGGCTTTCGCAATTGGCGACCCCTTTGCCCTCACAAGGGATGTCTATAAGATTTTGAATTTGCGTCCGAAGTTGGCGCACCCGGCGAGATTCGAACTCACGACCTCTGCCTTCGGAGGGCAGCGCTCTATCCAGCTGAGCTACGGGTGCTCATGTACGATCTGGAGGATCAGAGAGCTTGGATACAACCTGACGGCCGGGTATGCAAGGCGGATCGGTTGGGCGGGCGAGCACCGCGGGTGTGCCAATAGACGCTTGGCGGGGCGATCGGGATCGAGGATTATCCCGCGATGCACCATGGCTTGGAAGGGCGCGATGAATCTTCTGCCGGCGGAGGAATCGGCGCTCGCGTTCTTGAGCACATCCGCCCGTGATACGACCCCGCCTTCCGGTGGCGGGTTCGTCCCGACGGACGAAGACATTCTCGAAAAGCTGGAAAGACGCCTCGGACGAGTGCACGCGAGGCAACGGATCGGCATCGAGGACGACCACGAGGCGTGGGTCTTCGGTCGCGGCCTCAACTTTTTCCATCCCGAGAACTGGTCTCGCAGTCCTGCGATCATTCGCAACACGCTAAAGCTGACGGGTCTCTATTGGCGGGCGCGGAAAAACGCCGAACGAATTCAAATCCGGCGCCACGACGTGATATTGCATCGGCTGCCGGCCTCGTTCGACGGCTTCACGATCCTCCAGATCAGCGACTTGCACGTCGACATGAACGAGCGAGCGATGCAACGGCTGATCGAGCTGCTCCCCGACTTGGCGTACGACCTTTGCGTGCTGACCGGCGACTATCGCGGGAAAACGTTCGGGCCGTTCGACGCAACCATCGAGGGCATGGCGCGGGTGTGCGCGCATGTCGTCGGGCCGATGTACGGCGTGCTGGGCAACCACGATTCGATCCGCATGGTCCCTGCCTTGGAAGCGATGGGGATCCGCATGCTGCTCAACGAGGCCGAAACGCTTGAGCGCAACGACCAACGCATCCATCTGGTCGGTATCGATGACGCTCACTACTATCGGGCCGATAACATCGAAAAGGCCGTGTCGCAACTTCCCGGTGACGAGTTTTCGATCCTGCTGTCGCATACGCCCGAGATCTATCGCCAGGCGGCGCATGCCGATTTCGATCTGTTGCTCAGCGGACACACTCATGGCGGCCAGATCTGCCTGCCCGGCGCGATCCCGATCACGCTCGATTCGGCATTGCCACGGCGGATGGGGTCGGGGCTGTGGAAATACCGGGACATGGTCGGGTACACCTCAGTCGGGGTCGGGTCGAGCATCGTTCCGGTTCGGATCAACTGCCCTCCGGAAATCAACCTGCATCGCCTACGGTGCGGTGGCGCTAATAGGGCCGATCCCGCAGGCGAAACTTGTAGAGCACGCGAGAGAGCACGACTTCACCGATAAAAAAGAGCGCCACCCCGGCGGCCATGTCCGCCATCGTCAATGACAGCAGATTGCGGCAGGCGAGCAGCGGAAACAGCGCTTCCGGAACTTGATCGAGACCGCTGGCCCGGCTGCTCGGCGGCATATCCAGGCGACGCTTGAGAAAGCTCGAGACGAGGTCGCCGGTCATGGCGAGCGTGCCGACCAAAAGCCCGATTTCCCATCCGAGGCCAATCAGCGGTGCGCCCGCCATCGTCACCAGCACCGCGAGCACAACCCCGCGTATCGTCTTGGATCGGCCGAACAGCGGCCGTCCGTCGACAAATTCGACGCCGCGGTCGAGCGGATAGGAGAAGCGTTCGCCGAGGATTTTCCTCGCCACGAGCGGCGTGCCGTTGGCCAGCATCAACAGGATCAGCAGCTGCAGGATCGGCACCGGGTGCATGGCTTCAGCGCCCGCCGAGCGACACTTGACTGCCCCCGCGCAAAAAGGCTTCGGCCGCGGCACGATCGGCGCCCGAGGGCAGCGGTGCCGCGGGTGCTAGGATCCAGCTCGCGACATCGGCGATCACGACCGGGGCTTCGAGATCGCGCAGCAGCATGTGGTAGCCATCCTCATACCAAGCGAGCCTGCGCCGGCGGGGAGGCTCGGCCGGCAGGCTGCCGACAAAGCGTTGGATCGGCGGCTTGGGTATTAGCTCGTCCTTCGCGCCATACATGACGAAGAGCGGCGCCTCGAGGAGCGGGGCGGAGGCAAGCGCCGCGTCCATCAGATCAACGAGGCCATAGATCGCATCGATCCGAGTCGCGTGGATCACCAGCGGGTCGTGCCCCAGCGCGCGCAGCATCGGGATGTTGTCCGAGGGCTTGATCTCGAGCCCACGGCCGGTGAGGGTCAGCCCCGGCATCAGGCGCACCCCGGCCCATAATGCGAGCCTCGGCAGGAGATCCATTGTCGGGCGTCCCCATACCGCCGGCGCGGTCAGGATAACCCCGTCGACATCGGGCACCGGCGTGTCGCTCTCGCCGGTCATCGCCACCACCGCCACCGCTCCTCCCATACTCTCGCCGAGAAGATAGAGCGGTGTGCGAGGATAAAGCCGGCGCAATATTTGGGCCGCGGTCGCGGCGTCGGCCGCCAGCGCGGCGCGTCCCGGCCAAAACCCGCGCTCCGGTGCCGCGCCAAAGCCGCGCTGGTCGTAGGCGTAGGTAGCGATGCCCTCCTTGGCCCAGATCTCACCTGGGCCCTCGAAGCTGTCGCTGTAATCGTTGAAGCCGTGCAGGCCGAGGATCACCGCCTTCACCGCGTGCCGGGCCCCGCCTTGCGGCAGCCATTTGCGCAGCGGCAGCACTTGGCCATCGGCGGTGACGAAGCCGGTCTCGGTGAAGCGCGGCACCGGCTTCGGCTCGGGTGCGGAGCGCGCCGTGCCGATTCCGGCCAGCTGGACATCCTCATCGGTCGTCGGCGCGCAGCCGATCAGCAGCATCAAGGCGATGAGCATCAATACAATCCGAACCCGGCCGCTCACGGGGTCTCGTCGCCGCCACAGGCGCGCTGCTCCGTCCTCGAGGAGGGGATGATTGATTGCCGTGCGGCAAAGCGTATCATCGTGTTCGTCAGACGGTCAGCCGCGCGTTCGCGCCCTGGTGAATTTCCCGGTCGCATATGGGGCCTTTCGAAACCATCTACATCAACGAGACGGTCGCTGTTTGCAACGGCGGCGAAGGGGCGTTGGGTCACCCCAGGGTCTATCTCAATCTCGCCCCTGCCGGAAAGGTCGAGTGCCCCTATTGCTCTCGGCTCTTTGTCAATCGCGCGATGCAACCCCCCAGTGCCGGCGAAGCCGCCACCCGGCCGGACGCATCAGAACCGCGCAACGCCTAAGTGAAGGATTCCGTGGACGAAATCATCGAACCGCTCGTTTCGGAGCCGCCCTCGACCACCACCGCATCTGCCCATTCGGCAGCGCCGCATCATGTCTTTTTGATCGACGGCTCCGGTTTCATCTTCCGCGCCTACTTCGCGCGAGCACGCGACCCCAAGGCGGAGCGATTTCAGCGAAAATCTGACGGGATGCCGACCGAGGTCGTGATGATATTCAGCAATATGCTGGATAAATATCGTCGCGAAACTGATGCTGATCACATGGCTGTGATTTTTGACGCGTCGGGTACGAGTTTCCGCAACCGAATCTACGACGCGTACAAAGCAAATCGGCGGGAGATGCCGGAGGATCTTCTCCCACAATTAGAGCACGTGCGGCGAGCGGCGGCTGCGTTTGATATTTGCCAAATCGAGCTGCCGGACTTCGAGGCCGACGATCTCATCGCGACCTACGCGCGACACGCCATAGAGGCGGGCGCCAAGGTGACCGTCCTGTCGTCCGACAAGGACATGATGCAGCTGGTCTCGGATGACCGAGTGCTGATGCGCGACCCGATGACCGACCGCCCCATCGGGGAGGCGGAGGTACGCGAAAAGTTCGGCGTCGGCCCGGACAAGGTCATCGAGGTCCAAGCGCTCTGCGGGGACAGCACCGACAATGTGCCAGGGGTGCCGGGCATCGGCGTCAAGACCGCGGCCGAGCTCATCAATACCTATGGCGACCTCGAAACCTTGCTCGAGCATGCGCATGAAATCAAACAGCCGAAGCGGCGCGAGGCGTTGATCGAGAACGAGGCGAAAGCGCGATTGTCGAAGGAGCTGGTCAAGCTGGACGATAGTGTGCCGCTGCCCTGTCCCTTGTCCGCGCTCAAAGTCAAGCCATACGACCCTGAGAAGCTTTTCCCGTTTCTGGATGAGATGGAACTGCGCGCGCTCAAGGGGCGCATCGTGCAGCGGCTCTCCATTGCGACCGAAGTCATACCGGTCGAGCAGCTGGAGCCGGTTGTCCCGGAAGTTCCACCCTTTACGGCATCGCGCACCTATGCCCTCGTCGACACTCTGGAAGGTCTCGACCACTGGATCGAAGCAGCACACCAGTCCGGCATGGTCGCGATCTGGCCGGAAGGGAGCGCCATACATGGCGCGCGCCCGGCCCTGTGCGGCATCGCGCTGGCTCTGGCGCCGGGCCTCGCAGCCTATGTCCCGCTTGGCCATCGCAATGCGACCGAAGCGGCCCCCACCCTCCCGCTAACGCGGGTCCCTCCCTCCCCCGTGGACACGGTGGAGGGCTGGGGTGGGGGCGAGCCCGGTGACCTGACGCTCGACGTCGCCATCGACCGGTTGCGGCCGCTGCTCGAGGACCCGGGCGTGCTCAAGATCGGCCACGATGTAAAGACCGCCGCGCACCTGCTGTCGCGCTGGGGCATCGAGCTCGCGCCCTATGATTGCACGATGCTGATGTCGTATGTACTCGATGGCGGGCAGGTCGAGCATACGATCGAAAACCTGGTCCGCCGCTCATTCGAGCACGAGCTGAGACCGCTCAAAGAGCTGGTCGGCACCGGCAAGAGCCTGATCGCCTTCGCCGAGGTGCCGCCCGAGACGGCGCGCGACTTTGCTGCGGAGCGCGCCGACGCGGTCTTCCGGCTCCATATGCTGCTAAAGGCACGCCTCGTCCGCGAGAAGATGACCGCGTTCTACGAGACGATCGAACGACCGCTCGTCCCGGTCGTCGCGGCGATGGAGTGCCAAGGGATCAAGGTCGACCGCGCGGCTCTCGCCGGGCTGTCGCACGATTTCACGCAGCGCATCGCCGATATCGAGCGGGCCATTTTCCGTGCGGTCGGCAACGAATTCAACATCGGCTCGACCAAGCAGCTCGGCGACGTGCTGTTCGAAAAGCTGGGGCTTCCCGGCGGCAAGAAAGGCAAGACCGGGGCCTACGGCACCGACGCTTCGATCCTCGAAGAGCTGGCACCATTGCACGAGGTGCCAGGGCAGGTGCTCGAGTGGCGCCAGCTGACCAAGCTCAAATCGACCTATGCCGATGCGCTGGCCGAGGAGATCGACCGCGTCAGCGGCCGGGTACACACCTCCTACGCGCTCGCCGTGGCGGCGACCGGACGGTTCTCGTCGAACAATCCCAACCTCCAGAACATCCCGATCCGCACCGAGGAAGGGCGCCGGATTCGTCGCGCCTTTGTGGCCGAGCCCGGGCATTTCCTGCTGTCGGCGGATTACAGCCAGATCGAGCTGCGTCTGGCGGCTCATGTCGCCGATGTGCCCGAGCTGAAACAAGCCTTTCGCGACGGTATCGACATTCATGCGCTGACCGCGAGCCAGGTGTTCGGCGTGCCGCTCACCGCGATGGACGCCAACACGCGGCGGCGGGCGAAGGCGATCAATTTCGGCATCATCTACGGGATCAGCGCCTTCGGCCTCGGGGCGCAGATCGGCGTGCCGCAAGCCGAGGCAGGGGCCTATATCCGCGCCTATTTCGAGCGCTTCCCGGCGATCCGCGCCTATATGGA
>DATEQL010000303.1:0-4836 GCA_035272665.1 Allostellaceae bacterium | reverse complement strand
CCGTCACCGGCTGAAGCGAGTGCGGGCGAGGAACTCAGCCCGCGCAAGTTGGCGATGGAGGGCCAGCCGCTGGCCGACGGAGAGCGGGCGTCCTGGACCGCCGATGAACAGCCCGCCTTTGCCGTCGAGCCTTAGGTGGCTGCCGTCGAACAGCACCAGATTGTCGAGGCCGGTCTCGTCGAGTGTCCAGTTCCGCACCGGCCCGGTGTCGATGTGGATAAAGCCGGAATGCGGGTACCAACCGACACCGCCGCGCTGCATCGCTCGCGCCGCATTCATCGCCTCGGCGAGCTTCGAGCCAAGACTTATGTCGAGCGCACGGCCGTAGATGTGCTGACTTTGCTCGGCCACCCCGAAGGTTGTGCGCGCAAGCATCGCGTTGGTTTCGGCGGTGCGATAGGCGGAAAGGACAGTCGCGCTGGTTTGGCCGACCGCATCGAGGACATCGGCGAGAAAGTCGATGACCCCAACGTCCATCTGCGTCTTTTCGCCGGAATGATGGTCGCGCAGGAAAATGCAGAGTTCCTCGACCACGCGATCGATCGGGCCGTGGTCATTGCGATAGGTGCCTTCGAAAGTCTCGCCCGTATGGGCGTTGGTCAAGCGAATGTGGCGCAGCGCCGGCGAACGCGCAACGGCGCGCGCCGCTGATGGCCATGCCGCCAACCCTGCGGCGAAGGACAGAAAGCGGCGGCGATCCATCGACTTCGAAGCCAGGCCGAGCTCAAAACCGTTTCAACAGGCGGTCGATGTAATCGAGCTCGATTTCCGGGCGGAAACGCTCACCGGCGCGGCGGCGCAGCTCGTCCAGGATCTCGCGGGCCTTTTGCAGGGTATTCTGGTCCGGGATCTTTACGTCTCCTTGATCGTAAGTGCCGTTGTTCGACATCGGGCGGCCGAGAGGGTCGCGTTCGACGCGATCGCCTGCATTGCTGTCGGTGGCGCCGACGTCGTTATCGTCGGGATTTCCGCGGCCGAAGCGGCGCTGCATCTGTTGGGCGAACTCGCGCGCCGCCTGTTGCAATTGGTCGAGCGCTTCGGTTTGGGGCCCGATCGCTTGGCCTGGCTGCTGGCGTTGCAGCGCCTCGGTCGCATCGCGCATGGCTCGCTCGGCCCGCCCGAGGGGCTCGGGTATGTCGCCGAACCCGTCGCCGAGCCGGCGCATCGTCTCGCCGAGCATGCGCCGCAGGCCCTCCTGCTGGCCGGCGGCGTCGCCCATGTCAGCCGTCGCGTCTTGCTGATCACCGCCCTGCTGCCCGCGCTGGCCCATCCGGCCCTGTTGGGCTTGCTGCTGCGCGCGGAAGCTGCGATCGAGCAGCTGCTGCTGACGTTGCATCAAGTCGTGCATGCCGCGCATCATTTGTTGCGCCTCGCTCGACCCGCGTTCTTGCATTTGCCCGGGTCTCGCCATGCGCAGGTTTTCAAGCATGTTCTGCAACTGCGAGAGCAACTCGCGCGCCTGATCGCGCGCGCCATTGTGGGCGAGCTCACGCGCTCGGTCGAGCATACGCTGCAGATCGCGCCCGCTGATGACCCGTGACGGATCGACCGGCTGCTCGGCCTGATCCGGGTTGCGGGCCAGATTCTCGGCGAGTGCTTGCAGATAGCGGTCGAGCGCCTGCTGCAGCTCGCGCATCAAGCGATCGATCTCTTCGTCGGGGGCGTTTCTTGCCAGTGCGTCCTGCAATTCCTGCTGCAAGCGCCGCATCTCGCGCTCGGCCAATGACATGCGCCCATCCTCAACGCGCAGTGCCGTGTCCCACAGCAGCTCTTCGACATCGGCAATCGACTTCTCGTCGTCGTTCAATCGCAAGCGCTCTTCGGCGAGGCGCAACCCGAGAAAGATGATCGTGTCGTTGCGATAGAGTTGCGGCCGCTCGCGCAGATCACCGAGTGTGTCGGCCACCGCCAGACGCGATCCCGAGTCGATCACCAACTCCTTGCGTTGGTCGATGAGAGCGCGCGCGATCGGGTGTTGGAAGATCCGTTCCGGCAGCTTCATGCGGATCGGCTCGCTCTCTCCCGTCTGCCCCAGCGCATCGGTGGCGACGAGCCGGATCTCGACCGGCAAGCCCGCCCAAGGATGCGGCGACAAATCGTGATAGCTGGTGGCCTGCGCTTCTTTAAGGTGCAGCCCAGGCAGGGGTGCGTCGAGCCCGATCGATTCGTCAGGCTTGCCGCCGTCGCGCCGGATGACCACCTTGACGGCCTCGACCCCGTAATCGTCGCTTGCCTGATAGTCGATCCGCAACGAAGCGCGCGGCGTCGGCTCGGGCGGTCTGGCGAAGGCGATTTTGGGTGGGTTGTCCGGAATGATTTCGATCGGCCATGCGCCGAGTACGGCACCGGCCTGGGTCACTTTGAGTTGCTTGCCGCTCGTAAGCGTCGCGCTGGTCCGGAAGTTCTGCTTGTCGACGGCCTCGAAATCACGGGCCTCACCGTCGATCGCGATATGCGGCACCGTGTCGCCGCCATGCACCTGGGCCAACAGCGCGCTTCCGGTCGGGATGCGGATCGTCTCCGCGGTACCCGCCCGCAGAAACTGCGGCGCCAGACCGGTGTATTCGGGGGGCGTGACCCAGATGTCGAGAGTAGCGGCGAGAGCCGGTGGTCCTCCGGCCAAGGCCGGCGTCAGGGCGCGCGACAGCCGATCGCGCCAGTCGGCGTCGGCATCGACCGCACCGATCAGCAGCAGCATGGTCAGCACGGCTCGCAGTCCCCAGGGGTCGCGCCCGGCAAGTCCGGCGGCGGGAAGACCAATCCGCAGCCGCCGCGTCGCCGCCTCCATGCGCCGACGGTGTGCCTGCCACAACTGCGCGGCTTGCGAGTCTAGCGGCGCGCTCGGCCGGTCGGCGAGCGCCTGCAGCGGCCGATGCACGAGCCCACTCGCCTGTTCGATGCGGCGGCGGGCCTCGAAGCGATCGGGAAAGACGATTCTGCGGATCGTCGCTGCGAGAGCGATGATAAAAGCCGCACCGAAGCCGAGCAGCAGGGCGGCGTGAAGCAGACCCGGCAAAAGCGGCAAGATATCGAACAGGGCCAGGACGAGAAACAAACCGAGCACGGCGAGCGCCGGCCAGCAGGCGGGCCAGACCCGCTCCCACAACAGCACGGCACGGGCGAAGCGCAGCTGCGTCAAGAACGGGGCGTCGGGGTCAGATGTGGGGTCGGTCATGCGGCACCTCGTTTCCGCGCAAGCTCTGAGCTTACCTCGGAGAGCCAGGCCGGGATGGAATCCAGGGAGAGCATATCATCATAGCTCGGCCGCGCCCGGATGACGTCAAAGCGGTCGCCAGCGACCATCACCTCCGGCACCAAGAGGCGGCTGTTATAGGTCGAGCTCATGACTGCCCCGTAGGCTCCCGCCGCGGTGAACGCGACAAGATCGCCCTCGGCGACCGGCGGCAAATCACGATCGACGGCAAAGGTGTCGCCAGACTCGCACACCGGACCGACAACGTCCGCGGGGGAGAGCACAACGTCGGGCGCCGGAAGGCGGACGGGTTCGATGTCGTGCCACGCGTCGTAAAGCGTTGGACGGATCAGATCGTTCATCGCGGCATCGATGATGACAAAGCGCTTGGCAACGCTCTGTTTGATATAGACGACCCGGGCGACGAGCAGTCCGGCGGGGCCGGCGAGCGCCCTCCCGGGCTCGAAAATGATGACGAGCCCCATCGATCCGAAGGCTTCGCGCACCAGCTGGGCGTAACTTTTCGGGTCGGGGGGCTGCTCGGCTCGGTAGCGGATGCCGATGCCGCCGCCGAGATCGAGGCGAGCAACGGTAAGCCCAATCGCGCGCAATTCGAGCACGAGTTCGGCGACCCGCGCGAACGCGCGCCGATACGGTTCGAGGTCGACGAGCTGCGAACCGATATGGACGGCTAGACCGACCGGCTCGATGCCGGGAAGCTCTGCGGCAAGGCGATAGGCAGCGGCCGCCTCGCCGATATCGATGCCGAATTTATTCTCTTTCATGCCGGTCGAAATCTTGGCGTGGGTGCGCGCGTCGACGTCGGGGTTGACCCGTATTGCGACCGGTGCGACCCGGCCCCGTGCGCTGGCGACCTCGCTCAGCCGGCGCAGCTCCGGCACCGACTCGACATTAATCTGGTGGATCTCGGCGTCGAGGGCTGCCTCCAGTTCGGCCCGCGTCTTGCCGATCCCCGAGAAAACGATCCGCTCCGGCGGCATGCCCGCGGCGAAGGCGCGGCGCAACTCGCCTTCGGAGACGACATCGGCGCCGGCCCCGAGACCCGCGAAGAGACTCAGGACGGCGAGGTTCGAATTGGCCTTGACCGCATAGCAGATCAGCGGCCGCTCCCCGGAAAAGGCCTCGGCAAAGCGCCGGTATTGCGCAGTGAATGCGGCCGCCGAATAGAGATAGAAGGGGGTGCCGACGGCAGTCGCGATCCGCGAAACCGCGATCTCCTCGGCGTGCAGCTCGTCGCCGCGATAGGTGAAGAAATCACTCACTGGGATAGGAACGCGGAAAGGTGTTGGGCTCATCCGGCGGAGCCTCCGGCAAACCTCTTCTGCCGCAGCCGGCCAGCGCCAGCGGGAGGAGGGTGAAGAGCAGTGCGCCGGCGGCGGAGAGCTGAAAGACCCTCGCCCGCCTCGCTCCGCTCGGCACCCTCTCCCGCACTGCGGGAGAGGGGAGACCCAGCCCAAGAGGCTGGGTGGGTGAGGGTAACGCCGCATGTTTGAGGGGCTGGCACTTCATCCCAAAAACCGCTTCCGCGCCTCGGCGATCGCGACGCGGACTCGCTCGGGTGCGGTGCCGCCAAAGCTCGTTCGACTAGCCACCGAACGATCGGGGTCGAGCACATCAAAGAC
>DATEQL010000302.1:0-2729 GCA_035272665.1 Allostellaceae bacterium | reverse complement strand
TCGGCCCCTACCACCGACGGTCGCAGAGAATGGCGCGCCAGTTCGGAGACGATCTTGCCAACGGTCTGGTTGCGCTGACGCGCAATAGCCCGGGCCGCCGTCAGAACATCGTCGTCGATGGCAATCGTTGTGCGCATCAATGGGCCTGCCATGTTGCATCACGCATCATACATCAATATGTGCGCGATGTCACGATACGGCAGAGAGATGAGGCGATAAGCCGATCCCACCGCTCGGCTCCTAAAGAAACAGCACGGTTCCACGGACGCGATATGTTAAAACGCTTCCCCGATATTAAAACGCTTCGCCGGCGAAAGCCGGGGCCCACCCTTCCAGCGCTCGGCAGGCGGATCGATGGGTCCCGGCTTGCGCCGGGAAAGCGCTCTGGCGGCGGCTTTATCCGCAATCTCGTTGAACCAGTCATGCCGTGGCCTCCGCTGTTGGCACCGCGCGCATGCGCGGCAGGCGGATCGCAAACTCGGTGAATTCGCCGACCCGGCTGTCGACGGTGATCGTGCCGCCGTGCTGCTGGGTGACGATGTCCCAGCTGATCGACAGGCCGAGCCCGGTGCCTTCGCCGGTCGGCTTGGTGGTAAGGAACGGCTGAAAGAGCTTGTCCCGGATCTCGGGCGGGATGCCGGCGCCGTTGTCGCGCACACGGATTTCGAGCGCCTCTGACCAAGGCGCGCGGCATGCTGGAGGTGATGCACTATAGCGACGAGGCGGCGCGCGCGCCGCTTACCTGGACAATATGGCTATGGGATGGCTATACTATTCCGATGAGCGCCCGCAGCGTCGCAGAAGCCAGGAATAGGCTTTCGCAATTGATCCACCGAGCCCTCGAGGGTGAGGAGATCGTGATCACGCGCCAAGGTCGTCCCGTCGTCGTGCTCAAGCCTGTCGCCAAGCCGGCTCGCGCAGTCTCAGCTGCCGATCTGGATTGGCTTGCGGAGCATCGGATAGGACGGTCCGCGCCGTTGGAGGACGCCGGC
This sequence comes from Allostellaceae bacterium, assembly GCA_035272665.1. GTDB lineage: Bacteria > Pseudomonadota > Alphaproteobacteria > ATCC43930 > CGMCC-115725 > AP-15. The sequence goes on along the minus strand of DATEQL010000302.1, from coordinate 1,737 downwards.
GCGCTGTTGACCAATCTGCGCGACGAAAACGAGCGGTGAGCGTCTATCTCGACGCAAGCGTGCTCGTCGCATTGCTGACGGTCGACGCTCTCACGGCGCGAGCCGATGCTTTCTTCCGGGCAAACACCCCTGTACTGATCGTCAGCGATTTTGCGGCTGCCGAATTTGCTTCCGCCGTTGCACGCCGCGTCCGAACCGGAAGTATCACGGCCGATGAAGCGCGCAGCGGATTTTCGGCGTTCGACGCATGGACGGCGCAGGCGACGCTGCGCGAGGAGACGATGACGGCCGACATCAGGGCAGCGGAGGCTTTTCTGCGTCGGCTCGACCTCAGCCTCAGAACCGCCGACGCGCTCAACATCGCGATCGCTCCGCGGCTCCGAGCGGAGCTTGTCACTTTCGACCGAAGAATGGAAGCAAGCGCGCGGCTCCTCGGAATAGCAGTAGTTGCAGCGTGATCTGGTCAAGGACAGCGAGCCTTATGTCGCCTTCGGCACGCCCCGCGGCGACCTGACTAGCCGGAAACACCCGCCTCCGGCGATATGTCAGTCGGCAGCGGTGGGCAGTTGGCGCAGTTGCGCTTTCAGGAAATCGAAGTTGACTGGCTTGGTGAGGAACTCGGCAGCGCCGAGTTCATCGGCGCTGCGCCGGCGATCGGCATCGCCATAGGCGCTCACCATCATGACCGGGAGATCGGGGAACCGCTCTTTGATCTCGCCCAGCAACTGCAGGCCGTCCATGCCCGGCATGTTGATATCCGACAGGATGACTGCCACGCTCGGCTCGATCCCGCCAGTCAGCAGAGCCAACGCCTCCTCGCCCGAGGCGGCGAAATGGATTACGTAAGTGCCTTGGCGGGCCTCGCGACGAAAGCTTTGGCGGAACAGCTGGGCGACATCGGGCTCGTCGTCGACGACCAGGATGCTGACACTCATGCCGCGGCCTCTGTCGTGGTCGCCTGGCCGGCGCGCGGCAGGCGGATCGCAAACTCGGTGAATTCGCCGATCCGGCTGTCGACCGCGATCGTGCCGCCATGCTGCTGGGTGACGATGTCCCAGCTGATCGAGAGGCCGAGCCCGGTGCCCTCGCCGGTCGGCTTGGTCGTGAAGAACGGCTGAAACAATTTGTCCCTGATCTCGGGCGGAATGCCGGTGCCGTTGTCGCGCACCCGGATTTCGACCGCCTCGCCGAGATCGAAGGTCGACGCCGTCAGGGTCGGCTTGAACTTGGGGTCGCCTCCCTCCCGCTCGCGCTTGGTGGCGGCGTAGAAGCCGTTGCCGAAGAGGTTGAGGCAGACCCGGGTGATGTCCTGCGGCACCAGCTCGATCGGGGCGATGGCGTCGGCGAAATCGCGCTCCAGCGTGATATTGAACTTCTGGTCCTGGGCGCGGGCGCCGTGATAGGCGAGGTTGAGCGCCTCCTCGACCAGGCCGTTGAGGTCGACCTCGCGGTGCTCGCCGCTCTCGCCGCGCGAATGCTCGAGCATGCTCTTGACGATGCCGTCGGCGCGCCGCCCGTGCTCGGCGATCTTTTCGAGATTGCCGGTCAGCATTCCGACAATTTCGTCGACATCGGCGCGTGTGTCCTCGGCCAGCCCGGCGATCGCCGGCGCGGCGGTCTCCTTCAACTCGTCGAGCAATTCGACCGAGAGGCCGGCGAAATTGTTGACGAAGTTGAGCGGGTTCTTGATCTCGTGGGCGATGCCCGCGGTCAGCTGACCCAAGGAGGCCATCTTCT
>DATEQL010000301.1:0-2999 GCA_035272665.1 Allostellaceae bacterium | reverse complement strand
GTGGTGCAACCTTGGCTGAAGTTCACCACGCTGCAGTTATAGTTCGCGGACTCCCCAGGCTGAATGATGGTCTGACGTGACCGGGAAACCGGCCCGGTCCACCCTTCGATGCGCTCAGCGCCTTCCATTGGGGCATTCGGTATGTCTTGAAGCGTGACTACCTTCATGATGACTCTCTCCTCGTCTTGACAGTGCTCAAGATATCACGACTTCATCGAGGTCGCGCGTGAGCGCGGCCGGCTCACGGTGCATTGATGCCGCTTGCCTTCGGCTGTCGCGTCGGGGCTGCCAACGCGTCCTGCGCGGCGCTCAAGTACTCCCTCAGCGTTGCGTCCAGGCGCTGGTAGAGAAGACGCTCGAAGTTCTCGCTGCCGCGCCCGGCCTGCGCGTCCTGCAAGGCGCGGATATAGGCCGGGCGGTCCTCTGGTCTTACTGCAACCGGCGGATAGCCGCCGCGGATCAGCACCAAATTCATCAGCAGGCGTGCGAGGCGCCCATTGCCGTCGTTGAACGGATGAATTTCTAGGAGGCGCCGGTGCGCCGCAAACGCCGTCTCCGGGGTAGCCGGCGCCGCAGCGAGCCAGCGCGCAAGGTCGCCGGTCAGCGCCGGCACTTCCGCCGGCGAGGGAAAGGCGTGCCGCCCGCGGTCGGTCACGAAAAAGCGGCTCTGATCGGCATAGCGGCCGGCGATGTCGGGATTGGAGCGTTGGACGACGAGGCGGTGCAGGTTGCGGATATCGGCTTCGGTCAACGGCGCCGCCTGGCGCGCCAGCGCCCGCACATAATGCAGCGCGTCGAAGTGATCGATCGCTTCGAGATGGTCCTTGAGCGGCTTGCCGCCGATCGTGATCCCTTGCTCGATGACCAGCGTTGTCTCGGCGGCCGAGAGCGTGTTGCCCTCGATCGCGTTCGAGGTGTAGGTCAGTTCGAGATCGTGGACGTGCTCAAGGTTGCCGAGGCCGGCGCCGAGCTGCGGACGCAGCCGGTCGAGTTCGGCTTTCTTGGCGGCAATTTGCTCCGGCAGGGTGTCCATTTTTTCCGATCGCGGAGACGTCGTCAGCGAAAGAACTCGATCTTCGCCTCGCGAAACCAGAGGAAATTCGCCGGTGCGGCCGAAATCGGTCCGTTGATGGCGAAGACCGCGACGTCGAATTGGTCGCCTGGGGCAACGGCTGCGCCGAGCACGAGACGACTGGGCATGTTGAAGCCCTGGATCGTCCCGGGGCTGGTCCGGCCGGCCGCGCGCGGCATCACCCCGTTGACCCAGATTTCCGCGTAATCGTCGACATTCACCCTCAGCACCGCCATGGCACCGGAGGTGTCGAACCCTGCAGCATTCGCCGGGATTGTCAGCTTCGTGCGGTACCAGAAGAACGACACCATACCGCCACCCCGCCTTGCCCCGAGCTCGGTGGCGGCAATTTCCGGCCAGTCCGAATCGTCAAACCCGCTCTCGCCGGCATAGGGCTCGATATCGTAGGTCGTCTTGAATTCGGGCATGGCGTCGCTCAGCGCTGGGCACTCGACGATCTTCGCCTCCATCCCCTTCCACCGCGCGCCAAACACCGCCGATCCTGCGGCCGTCATCAAATCGACCACATGCACCGGCGGCACCAAAGGAGCGACCGGAAGCGGCGGCGCCAGCAGGGGAGGGCTTGTCGGTGCCGCAGAAGCGGTGGGTCTGGTCCGATTGTTCGCGGGCATTTCGCTGTTCCTTTCTTCGGGTCGCTGACTATAGCCAGACGGGTCACCCGGGCGCGAGGCCCGGCCAGGAATTCCGGAGCAAGCACCTGCGGCGTTATCCATATTTCGGCAACGATATCCACGTAGTAAGCGAGCGTCCTGCGAGCAGATGCTCGCTTGTGCGCGGGGTGGGTACGCCGCACAATCGGCAGCTCCATCGGGGGAAGGATACCATGCCGACATTCGCCGATGCGGGACGGGCGATCGAGCAGAATCTGAAGGCCCTCAGGAAACCCGGTGTCTTGGCGGTGCGGCCAGGCTACCACACCGAAGCGGGCTGGCCGGTCGGCGATCCGGTGGTCGTGGCCTTGGTCGGCGCCAAGAAGGGCGAGGCCGCTTCCTACGGGCTGCCTTCTCAGGTCGGCGGCGTCCCGGTCGAGGTACGCGAGGCCTCGCCGCTTGAGCGCTTGAAGGCGACCCAACCGGCGGTCCATGCCGAGCTGAGGGAGCGCACGCGCTCCGAGCAGCACACGCCGGATTTTCCCTTCGAGCATGTGTTCGCGGCGCCACCGCAGGCGGCTGCGGCGCCAACCCGGGGACCGGCCAAGCCGCAGCTTCCCTATCGCCCGGCAGCACCACCGCTCGATCCGATGACCGAGACGCTGACCGTCATCTGCGCGGCGAGCCCCGACGCCGGATGGCCGTTGCTCCGGGACTTCTTCGGGCGCATCCAGCAAAAGCTGGTCGTCGGGATGTACGACTTCACCTCGGCCCATGTGCTCGCCGGCCTCGAGAGCGCGCTTTCCGGCGGCACGGGCACCCGCGATCTATCGCTCGTGCTCGACCATCCGACACGCGACCCGACCGCCGACCAGAGCGACGGAGAGAGCGAGCAGGATTTGAGCGGCAAGCTCGGCGACGCCCTCTCGTTTGCCTGGGCGCCGGTGCGCTCCAGCCCCGAGGTGCGCGAGTGGATCTTCCCGTCGGCCTACCACATTAAGGTCGCCGTGCGCGACAGCGCGGAGCTCTGGCTGTCGAGCGGCAACTGGAACAACTCGAACCAGCCGGAAGACGCTCCGGTATCCGATCCGGACCCGGCGCACGCCGCCGAGACCTTCGAGAAGAACGACCGCGACTGGCACGTCGTGATTGCCCATCCGCGGCTCGCGCAGCTCTACGAGGCCTACCTCCTCAACGACCGTGAAACCGCAATCCAGGCCCAAGGGCAAGCTATGGAAATGGCCGAGCTGGAGGCGCTCGCCGAGCAGACATTCGACCTTGCCGAGCTCAATCCGGCGGCGGTGGCGCGGCCGCCG
>DATEQL010000300.1:0-7932 GCA_035272665.1 Allostellaceae bacterium | reverse complement strand
GGCTCGCTCACGGCCTTGCCAATCGCCGAAACACAGGCCGGCAACATCAGCGCGTATATACCGACCAATCTGATCTCGATCACGGACGGCCAGATCTATCTCGACCCACGGTTGTTCTACGAGGACCAGAAGCCGGCGGTCGATGTCGGAAGGAGCGTCTCCCGCGTCGGCGGCAAGACGCAGGCACCGGTCCTACAGGCGCTCTCGGAAAGTCTGCGCCTCGAATACGCGCAGTTTCTCGAACTCGAGGTGTTCACCCGCTTCGGAACCATGGTCGACGAGCGCACGCGCAAGGTGATCGAGCATGGGCGAAGGCTTCGCGCGGTGTTGCGCCAGCCTCAGTTCGCACCGCTAGCGCTCGCCGAACAGGTTGCGTTGCTCCTCGCCGTTGCGGAAGGCGTGCTCGACGACGTGCCGCTCGACCGGTTGGACGATCTCCGCACCAGCCTTGGCCCTTGGCTTGCTCAGCATTGCCCCGAAGCGCTGGCACTCGATGACCGGACGACACTTTCCGGGGATTTGCACGACCGGCTCTCGGCGGCGCTCGAAGCGCTGGCGCGTACAGTCACGATGCCGACGACAGGCGATCAGCGATGACGCGTCTCATCGAAGTCGAAGCCCATATTCTCAGCATGGGCGAGCTGCTCGACATTGTCGGCGCAATGCGCTCACTCGCCAGCATGCGGGTGCAGGAAGCGCAGCGCACGCTCCCAGGTATCCGCCGCTACGCGGAGACAACGGCGGCCGCGATCGGTGCCGCTCTGCTCCTCCTGCCCGAATCGGGAGCCGTTAGCCGAACGGCAACTGCCCGGCGGGCGCTTGTACTGTGCACGGCTGAACACGGGTTTGTCGGCGGTTTCAACGAGCGCATCCTCGACGCCGCCGAAAAGCTGCTTGCTTCCGACGATGCGCTCTTCGTTCTCGGCAGCCGGGGCGCTGCGGCGGCGCGGGAGCGGGGCCGGCCGATGACGTGGGTTTACCGGATGGCAACCCGCCCCGAAGGCGTCCCCGAGACGATCCGACATCTGACGGCGGAGCTCTATGGCTGGATCGCGCGCGGCGACCTGGCCCGCATCGAAGTGATGTTTGCACGCCATCGCCAGGGCACTGGTACGACGATCGAACGGAAGCTTCTGTTCCCGGTCGATTTGACATTGTTTGCGCTGGCGCAGCCGCGACTGCCGCCGCTACACAACCTGCCACCCCGAACGCTGCTCGAAAAGCTGATCACTGATTACGTCTTCGGGTTGCTGACCGAGGCGGCGATCGAGGCGCTCGCCAGCGAAAACGCGGCACGCTTTGCGGCAATGGACTCCGCGCATGAAAATGTCTCGAAGAAGCTGGAAGAATTGCGCCAGGACGCGCGTCAGGCCCGCCAAGACGAGATCACGACGGAGCTGCTGGATCTCGTGACTGGCACAGAAGCGATGCACGGCGCCGGGCGACGCTCTGAAACTTGATTCAGCGGTCCTGGGCTACATTCAATCGGTCTCGAAATCCTCGAGCGAGTAACCCAGCTCCGACAATCCTTCCTCGAGGTAGTTGGCGAGCAACGGCGTGCCGACCAGGTATTGGGTCTCCTTTTCGTCGTGGACGCCGCGTGCTTCCCGGAGCACATCGCCCATTCCTCCTTGGCGTAATCACCGCGGCCGAGCCAAGCGAGCGCCAACAGCTCGATGCGTTCCCAGTCGCTTAATGATTCGATTGCGTCAATGAGTTCCTGGTAGGTCGGATTGTCGGCGCCGAACTCGAGCACATCCCGTTCGGCGTCATCTGACGGTTTGGAGCCCGAATCTTCGTCGACGGGCGGCACCTCGGCAGCGAACTCTCGCGCCTTAGCGATGATGTAGGCCAGTTTCTCGAAAGAGATAGTCAGCATGAGAGCTCCTGAGGTCTGTCGGCGGGCTCGCGGTACATGAAAAGCCTCTATCTCGGCAATCACAGGCTCGCTAACGGTGGGTCCGCGTTGATATGGATCAACCTGTGGCCAATCACACTGCTGGCCTGCGCCGACATCCGGCTACCCCTCTTCCGGGTGGAGCGGCATCGTGCTGATGGGTTCCTGCTGGTCGCTAATACTGCCGAACTCCCCGCTAGCGGGCTTGTCCCTCATTTCCGATCCTCGCGACTTACCGATCGCTGATCGCACACTGAGTGCGGTGGCGGGCATGTCAAATCCATATTCCTCGCGCCGGGTCGCCTATCCACGATCTCCAACCGCAATCGCTTGACACAGATCAAGGTGGCGAAGGTCCGGGGCGCTGAATCTCAGCCGGCAAAATTGACTCGAAAGGACGAACCATGGCGGTACGAGTTGCGATTAACGGGTTTGGCCGCATCGGCCGGCTGGTGCTGCGCGCGACGCATGAGACAAGGTGCGAGGAAGTCGAGATCGTCGCGATCAATGATCTCGGCCCGGTCGCCACCAATACGCATCTTCTCAAATACGACAGCGTGCACGGGCGATTCCCGGGTGAGATCACCACCGGCAGCAATTGGATGGACATCGGCCGTGGAAAGATCGCAGTCAGCGCGGAACGGGACCCGGCGCAGCTGCCCTGGCGCGGTCTCGGCATCGACGTGGTGCTCGAATGTACCGGGATTTTCACCAAGCGGGGGCCGCTGCGAAGCATGTCGAGGCCGGTGCGAAACGGGTGATCGTCTCGGCGCCGGCCGATGGCGCCGACATGACCGTCGTGATGGGGGTCAACCACCGTGAGCTTATGCCCGAACACAGGGTCATCTCGAACGCCTCGTGCACCACGAACTGTCTTGCTCCGGTGGCCTATGTGCTGCAACAGGGCATCGGTATCGAGTGCGGCTACATGACGACGATCCATGCCTACACCGGTGACCAAAACACGGTCGACACATTGCACAAGGATCTGCGCCGTGCCCGCGCCGCGGCATTGTCGATGATCCCGACCTCGACCGGCGCAGCCAAGGCAGTCGGCCTCGTCCTGCCGCCGCTCAAAGGAAAGCTCGACGGCACAGCGATCCGTGTGCCCACCGCGAACGTATCGCTGATCGACTTCGAGTTCGACGCTTCACGCGATACCTCCCGTGACGAGGGCAATGGGTTGATGGAGAGCGCAGCGGAGTCGAACCAGCTGCGCGGGATCCTCGGCATCAATAGCGAGCCGACGGTCTCGGCCGATTTCAACCACGACCCACACAGCGCAATCTTTGATGTGACGCAGACGCAGGTCCTGGACAAACGGTTCGTCCGCATCCTCGCCTGGTATGACAACGAGTGGGGGTTCTCGAACCGGATGGTCGAGGCGGCAGCCTATTTCGGCAGATTTGGGTGAGGCGCGCTGCATCGGCGGAAGCCCATGCGCTATCTGGGATGAAAACGACGGACCGCGCCACCCCACCCGCCTGCCCACGGCGGGGTGGGCGAGGCCTGCCGACGGGCTTGTTGACTTTAATGCCATCGATGCGTCCCGGATGACGAGTACAATATAAGGCCCGAAGGTGGATGCATTGCCATGGCGACAATCTCCCCCGGCCCCACTTCCAATAGCGCCGCCGATACCATTTCATTCCGCGACAGGACGAGCATGCGACCTCAAGTGGCCGCCGACACCCTCGCCAAGGCTGGCTTCATCTCATTACGAGAGCCGTTCTGCTACAAGTTCGCGATTGTCAGTTACGTGACGAGCGGGGAAAGCTGTGGAGCACCACGCCGAGGTGCTGAGGGGCGGGGTCTGGCACCAGCGAATCCCGAGCTGGCGAGACCTCGTTGCAGTGCTGTTGGTGTTGGGGACGGTGATCCTCCTCGGCACCGGCGCACGCCAGATGCTGGCGCCGTTCGTCATCGCGCATCAGCCCGAGATCTCGCTCTCACCCGCGGCACTGCCGTTTTATACGCTCCGCACAGTCATGCGGATGCTCGTCGCATTAATACTCTCGCTGATCTTCACCTTCACTTACGCGACCTTGGCCGGCAAAAACCGCCGGGCCGAGATGGTGCTGATACCGCTCCTCGACGTCCTCCAGTCGGTGCCGATCCTCGGTTACCTCTCCTTCACCGTCGTGTTCTTTATCTCGCTGTTTCCCGGCAACGCCCTGGGGCCCGAGCTTGCCGCGATCTTCGCCATCTTCACGAGCCAGGCCTGGAACATGGCGTTCAGCTTCTACCAGGCGCTGCGCACCGTCCCGCGCGATCTCGACGAGGCGAGCCGCAGCTTCCGCTCCTCGGCCTGGCAGCGTTTCTGGCGGCTCGAAGTGCCGTTCGCCATGCCCGGCCTCGTCTGGAACATGATGATGTCGATGTCGGGCGGATAGTTCTTCGTCGTCGCCTCCGAGGCCATCTCGGTCGGTGATATTCAGATCGCGCTTCCTGGTGTCGGCTCTTATGTCGCGCGCGCCATCCAGCAACGCGATCTTGCGGCAGTTGGATGGGCGATCGTCGCGATGACCATCGCCATCATCATTTACGATCAGCTCCTGTTCCGTCCGATGGTGGCCTGGGCCGACAAGTTCCGGTTTGAGCAGACCGCCGCGCAAGTCGTGCCCAGAAGCGTGGTGCTCGAAGTCTTTCGCGGGTCACGGCTGCTAAGGCGGCTCAGCATGTCGGTCGGCATGGGACTGCACAAGGCGGCGCGCGCGCGACTCGCCTTGCCGAGCGGCTCTCATTGGGCGACCCGCTGGTCTCCACCCCGTCGCATCGTCGACTTCGCCTGGTACGGCCTTCTCGCCGCCGCCCTCGCCTATATCGGGTGGGAGCTCGGGCGGTATGCCCGATCCACGCTATCGTGGGGTGACTTTACGATCGCCGCCGGCAATGGCGCTCTGACGCTCCTGCGTGTCGCTGTTTTGATTTCGCTTGCATCCGCGATCTAGGTTCCGGTCGGGGTCGCCGTCGGGCTGCGGCCAAAGCTGACGGAGAGAATTCAGCCCATCGCCCAGTTTCTTGCAGCCTTCCCGGCCAACCTGCTTTTCCCGGTCGCAGTCTTTCTGATCGTGCGCTTCGATCTTGCTCCGAAAATCTGGCTCAGTCCCCTGATGATCCTCGGCACGCAGTGGTACATCCTGTTCAACGTGATCGCAGGAGCGAGCGCGTTCCCGAGCGATTTCAGAGAAGCCGCCGCGAGCTTTCGGGTTCGGCCGTGGCGCTGGTGGCGGGAGGTCATGCTTCCCGGAATCTTCCCGTATTACGTCACCGGCGCCATCTCGGCCTCCGGCGGTGCATGGAACGCGAGCATCGTCTCGGAGGCCGTGAGTTGGGGATCGGAAAGGCTGAGCGCGTCGGGTCTGGGCGCCTATATCGCTCAGATGACCGAGGCGGGTGATTATCCCCGGATCGCGCTCGGTATTGCCGTCATGTCGGTGCTCGTGATCTCGACTAATCGGTTGCTCTGGCGGCCGCTCTATGCCTTCGCCGAACGCCGGACACGGCTCGATTAGGGACACGGCATGACGGCTCCTGCGGCGCCACCGGTGATCGACATCCGCCAGGTCTGCATAGCCTTCGCGAGGCCGTCCGGAGAGCCGCTACCGGTACTCGCGGACATCGACATCACACTGTCGGAAGGCGAAATCCTCGGCCTACTCGGCCGCTCCGGGTCGGGCAAATCGACTCTGTTACGTATCGCCGGCGGCCTCATCAAGCCGACCTCGGGCGCCGTGCTGTACCGCGGGAGGCCGCTCTTCGGACCGGCCGAGGGCATCGCCGTCGTGTTTCAGACCTTCGCGCTGTATCCGTGGCTGACGGTCCTCGAGAATGTCGAGCTCGGTCTCGATGCCCTGCACCTCTCGCTCGACGAGGCAACCAGGCGGGCGATGTCCGCCATCGATCTTATCGGCCTTGATGGGTTTCAGTCCGCTTACCCTCGCGAGCTTTCGGGCGGCATGCGCCAGCGGGTGGGCTTTGCTAGGGCGATCGTCAGCGATCCCCTCTTGCTTCTTATGGACGAGCCGTTTTCGGCGCTCGACGTTCTGACGGCTGAAACCTTGCGCACCGACTTCCTCGACCTCTGGATCGAACATCAGCTACCGACCAAAGCCGTGCTGATGGTAACGCATAACATCGAGGAGGCGGTTCTGATGTGCGACCGGATTCTCGTCCTCGCCTCGAACCCCGGGCATATTGCGGCTGAGATCCGGGTTCCATTGCCGCAGCCGCGCAACAGGCTCGATGCCGCCTTCCATGACATCGTGGACGAAATCTATTCGATCCTGACCTCTCGCATGACGGAGTCGATCGGCGTGCAAAGCCGGATGCACGGAGGATTGGCGCAGACCCTGCCTCAGGTTTCGACCAATCGCATCGGCGGGTTCGTCGAAACTCTGGCTTCGCCGGCCTACGCAGGTCATGCCGAGCTGGCCGACATCGCGCGTCTGCTCGCTCTTGAGATCAACGACCTGTTTCCGATTGCCGAGGCATTGCACATGCTCGAGTTTGGGGAATTCAAAGACGGCGCAATCAAGCTAACCGCCGCCGGTCGCGTTTTCGCGCAGAGTGGCACGGATGAGCGCAAGCGGCTCTTTCGAGAGCATCTGATCCGGTTCGTCCCGCTCGCCGCCCACATCCGCCATGTTCTCGATGAGCGCGAGGAGCATCGCGCACCTCGGGCACGGTTCGAGTTCGAGCTCCAGGACCATCTGAACCAGCGCGACGCCGAGAAGACCCTGCGGGCTGCAATCGATTGGGGACGCTATGCCGAGCTCTTCAGCTATGATGACCAGACAAGAATGTTTGGCTTCGACCACACGGAGTGACCGACCGCCGATGCGGCGAACTCGGCTGGCGGCTCGCCATCCCGCCGTCAAGCGGATGTCATCTGCCGAAATGTCGGCTCACTGCAGGCCGCTCACGGCGCGGGACATTGACCTCTATGCCGAAGGTTACCCTACGCTCTGGGCAAAGGTGACGAACTGACCAGTGCCGAGCTCCATGGTCCGGCCCAGTTTGATGTAGTCCAGAGCGGCCCGAAACACTGTCGCGAGCCCCTCCGAAGCGCAAAACAGGTAGACGTTTTTGACCGATGAGCCGGTATCGACCGATGCGTAGAGTCGGCGATCCTCGGCAGAGATGTCACCGATTCGTTCGCCGTGAGCGACATAGACGAGATTCAGTGCAGCCTTGGCGACAAAATCCTGCATGCCGGTCTTGGCACGAATGTCCCTGCGCAGGTGGACAGCAGCCTGTGCGCTTTGGGTCGTAGAGCCAGACGCCGTCGACTGTTGCCCCGTCGATGTCGATCACCATGATATGCCGCCAACACGGGGCGGTCGGGTCACCGCTCGCCGGTCGATTGATGCCGAAGGCAGCCCACAAGAGATCGGACAGAACTTGCGCCGGCAGAGACTGGGTCGAATATTCTCGGATCGAACGCCTCAGGCGCAACGCTTCGATCAGTGGCTTGCCGCCCTCGCTCCGCGGCCGCGGCAGGTCCAGAGGCGGCAACTCCTGAGCCGCGGCGGGGCCGCTCGTCGCTGCAATAGCAGCGCTCGCAATAAGCCCGAGATTTGCTTCGCGTCGCGTGATCATGTTCCGGCTCCTATGGCCGCCGGCGCTTCGAGCATCGGAACGTCCGGCGATACGGGCCGGCGATGTGCGCCCAAACGCAACCCTGCTCGGCCCGTCTTGCTCAGCGGGTTATAAGCCCTGCATTGCCAGCATCACGCCGATAACCGACCCAAAAAGAGAACAGTAACCGAGCAGGGCGAGGGCATCGGTCCGAAGAGTATCGCCTCGCATCAGCGCTGCAGCCTTTCTAACTCTAACCCGAGATTCCGTCATCGCTTTCCTCCCTCCCGTAGTCTCTTCTTTCACTCCTCGCTGATCGCTTCCAACGCGAAACGGTCGAGTAGCGTGATCGAGTGTGAGGAGATACCGATGATTCCGCGCCGCTTCAGATCCGACAACACTCTGCACACCGTCTCGACGGTGAGCCCGAGATAATCGGCGATATCGCAGCGGCA
>DATEQL010000299.1:0-3706 GCA_035272665.1 Allostellaceae bacterium | reverse complement strand
ATCTGCTTGCGGCCGAGGGTGACCGGCGCCTGCTTTGGCTGCCTGTCTTCTTCGGCGCGGGAATCGGGCTCTATTTTACGCTCAACGTTGAACCCCCGGCATGGCTTGGCCTCGCGGCGACGATCGCCGCAGCAGGCTTGGCGTTTGCGATGCGCCGCCATCCACCGCTCTGCGAAGCCGCCCTGGCGCTCGTCACCTTTGCTGCCGGCCTCGCGCTAATACAGGAAACCGCTTGGGAGCGCGGGTCGCCGATGCTGCAACGGCGCCTCGGGCCGGTCGTGGTCACCGGGCGGGTGATCGATATCGATTCGATGGACCGGGGCTGGCGATTGATCATTGCTCCCGATCCGTTGCCCGGGCTCGACGTCAACGAACAGCCGCTGCGTCTGCGCCTGCACATCCCGCACAACGGTGACGGGTTGGGCCCCGGCGACCGCGTCACGCTCAAAGCAATGCTTTATCCGGTACCGGGGCAGACCTTGCCGGGTGGACACGACCTTCAGCGGGAGGCCTATTTCGCTCGGATTGGCGGCGTCGGCTACACCTACGGCGACGCCCATCGGCTCGCCGGTCAGGAAGCCGCCGGGCCGGGGTCTTCCGAAGCCGGTGGCTGGCGCGAAGCCTTGCTGAAGTTGCGCACCGAGATGACGCGGCGGATAACCGCCGTGTTGCCGGGCTCGACCGGCGGCGTCGCCTCGGCGCTGATCACCGGCAAGCGGGGTGCGATCGCCGAAGAGGTCAAGCAGGCGTTCCGCGAGTCCGGCTTGCAGCATCTCCTGGCGATCGCGGGGCTGCATCTGGGCCTTGTCGGGGCCTTCGTCTTCTTTGCCGTGCGCGGTCTGTTGGCGCTAATTCCGCCGGTCGCCCTGCGCTACCCGATCAAGAAGATCGCGGCCGGCGTAACCCTCGCCGTGTTGACCTGCTATCTCTTAATCTCAGGCGCGGCCATCCCGACCGAACGCGCCTTTGTCATGAACGGCATCGTCTTCGCCGCGATCATGATCGACCGGCTGCGGATCTCGATGCGGATCTGCGCGATTGCCGCAGCGGTCGTTCTCGCGCTCGAGCCGGCAAGCCTGGTCGGCGTCAGCTTTCAGATGTCGTTCAGCGCGGTCGTCGCGTTGATCGCCGTCTATGAGACTTTCGGCGCACGGCTCGGGTACCTGCTGCACCGCCGCTCGCTGCAGGGTCGAGTATTCGGTTATTGCGGCGCCGTCGTCGTCACGACCGTAGTCGTGACCATTGGCACCTATCCGTTCGCGATCTACCACTTCCACCACGTTGCGTTCTATTCGCCGCTTGCCAATGTCGTTGCTGTACCGGTGAGCGCAATGTGGACATTGCCCTGGGGAGTGGTCACCTGCCTCTTGATGTCGATCGGCCTCGAGCGTCTGGCGCTGGTTCCGATGGGCTGGGGGATCGATGTCACGATCTGGGTCGCCCAGCAGGTGTCGGCGCTGCCGGGCAATGTCTGGACAACGCCGCGATTGCCGCCGGTCGGGCTTTTGATGATTTCGCTCGGTGGGCTATGGTTGTGCCTGTGGCAGGGCGCGTGGCGGCGCTGGGGCGTCGTCGCCATCCTCGCCGGGCTCGCCAGCATGGCGTTGACCCGGCCGCCTGACGTCGTCATCGCCGACGGCGGGCGCTTCGTCGCTGCGCGAGCGCCTGATGGGCGGTATTTCGTGACTGCCGACAAGGGCGAGAAGATCGCGTTCTCGTCATTGGCGCAGGAGACCGGCGAGGTTCTGGTGGCTTGGCCTGAAGCCGGGACGGGGGCGGAAGGCGGGCTCGACTGCGGCAGCGCGTCGTGTCTCTACACGGCCCGCGGTCACCGCGTCGCGATCGTCACCGGCGAAGCGGCACTGCCGCTCAAATGCGGCAGCGTTGACGTGATCGTCAGCCAAATTCCGGCCGGGTTCCGCTGCCGATCGATGATGCCGGTCATCGACCGGATCGACTCATGGCGGCGCGGCGCGGTGGCGCTGTGGCTCGGCGCAGATGGCATCACCGCCGAAAGCGCGAACGAGAGCCGGGGCGACCGCCCTTGGGTTCCGCACCCGCACCCGGCGCACGGGCGGCCGCTGCCTGCCGTTGTCGACAAGAAGCCCATGTCGAGCGGGCCGCCCAATTGAGTTTCAATCCTCCGCCAGCCGACGAATTTCCATCGCGCGAAATTCTTCGATCAGGCCTCGGACATCAGTGACCAGTACCAGCTGAAAAACTTTCGGTCCAACTCCGCTGACGAAGGCACGCCGGCGCGGCGGAGCGCGTCAGCCACGGTATCACCGGCGGCCGGCGAGGCCGCTTCGGCCGGAGCATCTCCCGAGGTAATCTCGATCACTTGGAGATCGGTACGCTCGGCGAATTTCGGTATGACGCGAACGAGCACCGCACGCTCTGAATTCACTATTATTCGGCTGAGCGGTCCGAACTCGAAGCAGCTGGCGTGCGCATCGACGTCGGTCGGACCGGCGAAGAACAGGTGCGGCCGGGATCCAAGAAAGTTCAACATGAATTTCCAGTTCCACGTCGTATTGTGGCATTGCCGCTTGGTTACTCTGCCCTCGGCTAGCCATACGGGGAGGGGTCCGGCGATGCTTTCGTCGGACGGCGGACTGGCCGAAGGAGCGATGAAAAGCAGTCCGTCGCGGACGCAGACCCGATAGCTCGTCATCCGCAGCCGTGACGGGTCGATCCGAGAAGACAAGTTAGGCTCGACCAGCCGGCCATCGAGCGCGTATTCCCAGCCATGGTAGGGGCACATCAGCCGCTCGGCGGCGCCCTCCTCGGCATCGCACACCGGGTAGCCGGCATGGATGCAGACATTGCGCAGCGCGTGCAGGCGGCCATCGCTGTCGCGGGTCACGACGATCGAGCGGCTGTCGGCATCGAACCGAAAATAGCGGCCGTCTTCGGCTAGCCGGGTCACGTGGTCAGCGGCCATCCATGGCCGGGCGAAGATCCGCTCCCGTTCGGCGGCGAAGACCGCAGCTTCGTTAAACAAGGTGGGATCAGGCACAATCTCGCCGTTTTGGCCGAGCCATTCGCCGAGAGCGGTAACGCCAGCGGGAAGGTCCATCTTGAATTCTCCTGATCGGTTATTCGTTCCGCATAGTGCCTGAACCGCCCAGCGCAAGCGCCAAGGCATCGCGCCGCGGCCCTTCGTCCCAACTCATCGCCAAACCGGTCGAAGTCGCCATTCGGCGCATCCTGTTCAATGCCCGTCGACAAAGATCGCGGAAGAGTGATGATCGGGGCATACCCGGGCCCGCGTCAACCGCGGGTTCGAAATAGGGTTGGCGGCCTTGAGCGGCCGTTCACGAAAGCGGGCGGTGCCGAGCGCGGCAGCGGTGCGACAGGCTGGCGCGGATGAACCGGCCTCGGAGGGCGGGCCACGCGGGCCCGCCCTCAGAGTCGGCGCTAGTTCGTTCGTGTGATGGAAACGGGTCTTATCGATAGTCTATCGTCGGCCCCGCTAAGACGGGGCTCCAGGGGCAGCCGTTGCAGCCTTGTCTCCCTCGAATGACGAACAACCTTCTGACCTCGCGAGATTGATTTTGAGCCAGCCTCTAAGCCCTAGAGGCTGGTGGCGACCTCAGAGAAGACTGTGCTGAGGTTGGTGCCGACGGTTCCCATGACAACGACCGCAGCAACCGCGATCAACGCCGCGATTAGACCGTATTCGATCGCTGTAACACCGCTTTTG
>DATEQL010000298.1:0-11335 GCA_035272665.1 Allostellaceae bacterium | reverse complement strand
CTGCCGTACAACGCCAGCAAGGCCGCGGTCATCAGCATGACCAAGAGCCTCGCGCTGGCGCATGCTGCCGACGGCATCCGCGTCAACTGTGTGTGCCCCGGCTTCGTCGAGACCGACATGTGGGCGTCCCTCGTCCAGGAGCTAGGCCCGCTGTTCAAGCAATCACCCGAGGAGTTCGCCCGCCGCAGTCTCCACCAGATCCCGCTGGGGCGTATGGAGCAGCCGGAAGACGTCGCTGGCGTGATCGGCTTCCTCGTGTCGCCGCGCTCTGAGTACATGACGGGCCAGGCTCTCTGCGTCGACGGCGGGCTGGTCATGCACGGCTGAAGCATTGGACGATATCTGCCGACTGGGGAGTGCCGATCGTCGATGTGGAGGGAGCAACAGCTCAAGAGCCGGCATCTCGGCCTCCGATGCGTAAGCTATGCTGGCGGGCATGAACGAAGCCCGATTGCTGAGAATTGTCGTCGCCGCGGCGTGCATGGTCCCGATCATCGCAGGCGGTGCAGGTGTCCTGCTCGGGCCGGCGATGGTCGGACTCGACACTGCTACGGTCGCAGCGGACAGCCACTACCGTTATTTGTCGGGTCTACTGCTCGGTATTGGGATTCTGTTTCTGACTACAGTCCCACGTATCGAGACGTCGACTGCCCGCTTTCGCCTGCTCGCCATCATTGTCATCGTCGGCGGGCTCGGCCGCTTGTTGGGAGCCCTGCTTAACCGCAATGCGGATGCTTCGTCTCTTTTCGCGCTGGGAATGGAGCTGGGTGTGACACCGGTGCTCCTGCTGTGGCAAGCAAGAGTAGCGGCTCGGCGTAGGTGACCCTACATCAATTTTGACGGTAATGCGGCCTCTGCGAGAGAGAGAGCAAGGGGTTCGTATCTTACTTCCCTCCGCTATTCTAAAGAAGCCGCGTCGTGCCAGGGGATGGTTGATCAAACGTTAGAACTCGGGAAGCGCGGGCATCGGCGCGGCTGTCGGCGGGGATGTAGGCGCCGTAGCGGGCGCTGCTACCACGCCTCCGCGCCCAACCATTGAGCCGGACAGGGATTGCAGGAGCCGAGAATAGCGCGGCGGTTACGGCGTCTGATGCGGCGGTCGGGCAGAGGGCTCGATGTACGCCATGCCCCAGGGGGTCCGCCCGGCGCAAGCGCGTGAATGGTTTCCGGCCGCTTAGCGGGTGAAGGCTCGCTATAAGAAGTTTCGCGCTGTCGGCCCGTTGCTTCAACCAAAGAGGCGTGGCAATGCAGGCCTGTGACGCATACACTTCGCACCGTCAGCGATCAATTCGAGGGGCACTATGAGCGAACAATTCGAGGGCGGCTGCCTGTGCGGCGCCGTGCGCTTCGTGGCCACTGGTCAACCCAAAGGGGTGGCGTGGTGCCATTGCCAAAGTTGTCGGAAGCATAGCGGTGCGCCCGTCTCTGTCTTCGTGGCATTCGATCGCACGGCGTATACCGTTACCAAAGGTGAGATAACAAAGTTCAATTCGTCGCCTGGTAGGTGGCGGGGATTTTGCGCCAAATGCGGGTCCACGTTGACCTGCGAAGGCGAGCCCTCGCCGACTGAAACGCATTTCCACGTCGGCGCATTTGACCAATCCGCCCGACTTCAGCCGACGAGGCACATATTCCCGGAGGAGCGCCTGCCGTGGTTACATCTGGTTGACGGCTAGGCGCGGCGGCACTCTAGTCGGTTTGAACGCCACGTTAGGCTGACGCGATGTGCTGGCATCTGTATTGGCGGGAGGCTGCCCATGAACCCAGCGAGGTTGCGGGTTGCGTCGGCTGTGGTCGGATTGTGCGCCTTTTCGGCCAGCGCAGCCGACTTGCGCCCCGAGGATGCGGTATCTCACATCGGAGAGACCGCAACCGTCTGCGGAGTGGTCGCGTCCGCCAAATTCGAGACCAATGCGAAGTCGCAGCCGACGTTGTTGGATCTCGGGAAGTCCTATCCGCATGCAGTTTTTACCGCGGTTATCTATGGAGGCGCTCGGTCCGAATTCGGCACCCCCGAAACCTCGCTCCGCGGCAAACGCATCTGTGTGACGGGGCAGATCAGCGATTACCGCGGGAAACCCGAGATCGTCCTTACTGACCCGAGCCAGTTGACCCAATAACGCGCGCAGCCCGACCGACGGCCTTATCAAGGTCGCGCTGGAGGGGGTAAGGCTATTCTGATAAGCTGCTGCGGCGACGATGCGTGCCGCGATACCGATCCGCTCAGCCGTGTGTGATCACGACCTTGCCGAAATGACCGCGGCCCTCGAAATGACGGTAGGCTGCCTTCGCCTCGGCGAACGGGAACGTCCGGTCGATCACGGGCCGCAAGCGATGCAGCGCGATGGCCCGGTTCATTGCCTCGAAATCGGCGCGGCTCCCGACGCTGATCGCCCCGACCGTAATGCCCCGGCCGATCAGCGATAAGGGATCGAGCATCGTCCCCGACGGCGACAGGCTCCGCCGATCAGGCTGACATGTCCGCCTTACGGCCAAGGCCTTCAGCGATCTCGCGATCGTTCCCGGCCCGCCGATCTCGACGACACAATCGACGCCGCAGCCATCGGTCAACTCGCGCGCCTTCACGTCCCAATCCGGCGTCTCAGCATAGTTGATCACCTCGGAGGCCCCCAGCGCCTTGAGCCGCTCGGCTTTCTCCGCGGTCGAGGTCGTCGCGATCACTCGGGCGCCCAAGACCCGGGCAAATTGCAGCGCAAAGACCGAGACGCCCCCCGAGCCCAGGGTCAGAACCGTGTCCCCCGCGGTAACTCGGCGATGGCCGGTCAGCGCGACCCAGGCGGTCACTGCAGCGCATGGCAAGGTCGCGGCTTCCTCAAAGGAGAGGTGGCTCGGCACGTGGACGAGCGATTCCTCGCCCAACACGGCGTATTCCGCCAGCATGCCATCGAGATTGGCGCCAAGCCGATCGGTTAGATATTCCGGCCTGATAGGTCCGCCAAACCAGCGTGGATGGAAGCAGCCGGCAATCCGGTCGCCGACCCTGACCAGTGTCACGCCGTCCCCAATCGCAGCGACCTTCCCCGCGCCGTCGCATAGCGGCACAACGCCGAGCTTGGTTGGCCCGCGACCGCCGCCTTTGAGGACCATCAGATCGCGGTAGTTAAGCGAGCTCGCGCGCACCCGCATCAGGATCTCCCTCAGTCCTGGCCGAGGGTCCTCGCTCGAGCGCAACACGATGCCGTCAACACAACACTGCCGAAGCGGTCGATGCGATAGGCTTCCACCTGTTCCTCCCCTCTGATTGCTTGCGGCGGTCGGTCTTTCCCTGAGCGCCTCCCCGCTGTCGGGGACACGCTGCGAGTTTAGCGAACTTTCCCATATAGAATCCCTATGGGAGTTTTCCCTAAACTCGCAGTTAGCGCTGGTCGACATTGTTCTGGTTCGACCTTCGTCGCGCGCGCGAATGTGCCATCGCGACAGCGGTTCGCCGCCCGCTCCCCCGGTGTTCGACGGCGGGGAGTCCAGATGCAATTGACCGTGAGCCCTCCATCGGCAACCAGCTCGATCCGGTCGCGCGATATTGATAGCATGCAGCCCCGGGCAGGCGAGGCGGCAGCGTTCGGCGTCGGCAGAGCCCCTGCTGAACTCGTCTCCACCTCCAGGTCCGTCCCACCAGAGGATTCTGCTGCCGCAGCGGTCGCGGAGTTCCCGACTGCCCGTACTACTCCGCTCGCAGCCTGGGAAAGCCGGGATAAAATTCCGCGTGCGAACCGCTGTGTTGGCCATAGCCGGTCGCGTCAGGCAGCCCCTCGGGGCAATAAAGCTGTCGATCCGCCGGCGCGGGCCGCTCATGCCAACCGATGTTGAAGCCAACTTGGGGAAGAACTGCAGCTGGCTGTACGGCAGGTGGTCATGGATCCACCAGGCAAGCGCGCGCCAATCCGCACCGTCGCGGTAGCGGTCGGCGAACCATGGCACGACAACGGTCGCCATCGCTCCCATAGCGCCCACGGCATCGCGACGGTCCCAAATGTGGCCGCCGTAATTGCGAAGGTTCGAGGCGCAGCTGAGCCCGTGGCGGTTGCCGAACTCGTTGACCGCCGGCGCGCGGTAGGCAGAGCGGATCGCCAGCCGGCCAAAGGTCGCCTGCAATGGTTCCAGCAGCTGCTCGCACAGCTTGCGGCCGGCGGCGATCGCCAAATCCGGAGCATCCGGGATGTTCGGGATGCCGTGGAAGTCGGCGATCTCGCTGTGCAGGAAATCGCGCATGAAGAACGAGGCCGACAGGCGCACGCGACCGAGTCACCGAACCGGGCCGACCTCTCATTTAGCTTGCCCTCACCCTTTCTCGGTCGCAGGCACAGCGGCGAGCGCGTCCACCCAATGCAGCGCAGAACGCCGCCAGCCTTGCCGCCCGGTAATAAAACGCTCCGGCGCGCAGATAAATGAGGTCGGCCGGAGCGTGGGTTCGTATACGGCAATTGGCCCGTGCGTTATGGTCGCGCTGGCGGGCGAGCATCAACGCCCCGAGCGGAGGAAACGATCGATGGATCTCACCGTGGAAGAAGCCAACCGCATCCTTCGGGGCGCTTTGGCGAAAGCACAGGAGTTGAACATCAAGATCAGCGCCGCGGTCTGCGATGCCGGCGGCCGGCTGGTTGCGTTCCAGCGCATGGACAATGCGATTTGGGCGAGCGCCTATGCGAGCCAAGGCAAGGCCGTCGCCTCGGCAGCATTTGGCCGTCCGAGCGGCGAGATGGCGGAGCGCGCCGATCAGCCAACGCCGCGCGGGATTGCCGCGGCAGAGGGCGGCCACATGATCATGGGCCAAGGAGCAGTCCCAATCATCCGAAATGGCGTCGTTGAGGGCGCCTGCGGCGTCAGCGGCGGCACCGGTCAGCAGGACGAAGACTGCGCCCGCGCCGGCGTCTCGCAATTGTAACACCCCGGTGAAGTTCGCTGGACGGGACAAGGGCGGCTCGTTCAGGCGCGACGTCAGGGGCAGGGTTGCCCAGGATTGGCTCGACCGGATGAGAAACTACGGCAGGCGCCTCATCTAAGCTTGGCTCTACACGCCAACGAGCCGCTCGTGATTTTCACCCGTCGGCGCAGCGTTCATATTCGTGGAAATGGTCTTGGAGATCTGAAAATGGCGGTTTCCCTGGTCTCTTCGCATTTTCAGCACGTGGGTTGGAAATGATTTTCAGCAGGTTCTTGAAAATGAGGAAAACCGCCATTTCCAAATGTTCAGCACTTCCACCCCCTACGGCGGGACGGCCTGCGTTGGACGTCGCCTGCCGGCCCGACCGTGGGGGCGCCGGGCGGTAGCCGAACCGCGGCGGCTCTGACGGGTGAACTCGAACAGGTGTGCTCTGGATGAAGCAGTGGGCGCACTGCCTGCCGGAAATCTGGGTCAGGCGTGCCCGGCACTGCCCTCCTGCTAAAGGCAATCTCGGAAGCGCCTACCGATCTTCTGCGTGATCCGGTCTTGCTGGCCGAAACCGTGATTCTTGAGTTCGCAGTGTTCGCGCTCGATGCCCTGACACTGTGGCTGGTGTTTCGCGCCTTGGGCGACACCCCAGCGATTTGGGTCGCATTTGTCAGCTTCATCATGGCATCGGTGGCGGCGACCCTCGGACCAATCCCGCTTGGCCTGGGCACATTCGAGGCAGCTTGCGTCGGCATGCTCAGCCTGCTCGGCGTAGCAATCGAGACCGCTTTGGCAGCCACACTTTTGCTGCGCGGGCTCACGTTCTGGCTACCCATGGTGCCAGGTCTGTGGCTTGCCAAACGAGAGATCGCTCCGGGATGATCACCTCGCGACCCTGGTCTGTCTGAAACAAAGGTTATTGGGGACCCGGCGCGCGAGACCGCACAGAGCCTTGGTTGAACCGAAGCCGCGGATCAGGGCTCCGACTAAAGGGAATAAGCGACGCCGTTGGTCGGGGGGGACTGCAGGAACCGGCCTTCCCAGTCATGTCGGGCGCTTTGCGGCGTCTTTAATCAAATCGAGGCCATTGATCCGCATCAATGCGTCCGATTTTGAGATAGTACCGGATGGTGGACGAGTAGGAAGCGCAGTTGGTTATCCATCCGCGTCCTCGGAGTTGCGACTTCCGCCCGGCATCAGAAAGGTAGACGAAATGGATTCTTGGCTGGTTCCTCCGATTGTCATTCCTGTTCTGATCGCGATCATGGTCGTTGTTTACGGGCTTTATCGCGCGTATTCGTGAACGGCTCTAATCCGCCGGGTGCCAGAAGTCCGCCCACTGGCAGATACTCCTCTTTCAAGGTTGAGGCTGCCGAGACCATCTCACGCCAGGGATTGTCAGGTTACGTCGCCGCGACCAGAGCGATGTGCCGCTGACGGCGCGTCGGGCGGATCTCGATCATCCGATCAGCGGCAGTTGCGCTCGGATCGTAGGCGCGGGTGCGGCGGCGACCGGCCGCCACAGGCGGTAAAACGCCCATTTCGCGCCCTGGGCGAGCAGCAGGTAGCTCACGGTCAGTCCGGCAATCGCAAAGAGGAAGGCGGCAGAGGGCGGAACAAAGCCGAACCACGCTCCCAGCGGTGTGAACGGCAGCACAACCGCAAGCACGACCACCGCCGCCGAGGTGGTGGTGAGGAGGGGATGCGGGCGGCTCTTCAGCGGATTGCGCCGCGTGCGCAGCACGAAGATGACCAGCACCTGGGTGGCGAGCGACTCGATGAACCAGCCAGTCTGGAATAATGCTTCGTTCGCGTGGAAAACGAGCAGTAACAGCCCGAAGGTCAGAAAGTCGAATATCGAACTCACCGGTCCCAGCACCAGCATAAAGTCGCGGATGAAGCGCATGTCCCAATGCTCGGGCTTCTCGGTGATCTCCCTGTCGACCTCGTCGAGCGGGATCGGCATCTCCGAGACGGCATAGAGCAGGTTGTTGAGCAATATCTGCACCGGCAGCATCGGCAGGAACGGTAGGATCAGCGTTGCCCCAGCCATCGAGAACATGTTCCCGAAATTCGAACTCATCGCCATCATGATGAATTTCATGATGTTGCCGAAGGCGCGGCGCCCTTCGGTGACGCCGCCCTCCAGAACGCCGAGATCCTGCCGCAGTAAAATGATGTCGGCCGCGTCCTTGGCGACATCGACCGCGCTGTCGACGGAGATGCCAACATCCGCGGTGTGCAGCGACGGAGCATCGTTGATCCCGTCGCCGAGATAACCGACGACGTGCCCGCGGTGCCTCAACCCAAGAATGATGCGGTTCTTTTGAACGGGCGTGACCCGGCAGAACAGGTTCGTCTCTTCCAGCCGTGCGGCGAGCGCTTCGTCGTCGAGCGCTTCGATCTCGGTGCCGTTCAGCAACCCGGTGATCGGAATGCCGAGTTCGGTGCAGACATGCTGCGTGACGCGCTCGTTGTCGCCGCTGAGGATCTTGACGCCGACACCCTTGGCCCCAAGCGCGGCGATGGCCGCCCCTGCGCTCGCTTTTGGCGGATCGGATAAGACGACGAAGCCGGCAACAACCAAGTCTCGTTCGTCGGCCACCGTTGCCCCCGCACGGTCCGGTTCAAGCTCGCGCCATGCGACGCCGAGAGCGCGAAATCCCTCCGCGCTGAGCCCCTCGAAGACTTTCGCAGCGCGGACCCGCGCCGCCTCGTCGAGCGACAGAAGCTCGGGTTTGCCGGGCTCTTCGTACCGGGTGGCGAGCTTGATGACATCCTCGGGAGCGCCCTTGGTGACGAGAAGGCGGCGGCCCTCGTGCTCGACGAGGACGGAAACACGGCGTCGTTGAAAATCGAACGGCACCTCGTCGATCTTGGCCCAGCCTGCACCGCGCGGCGGGCCGGATTCGACGATCGCGTTATCGAGCGGGTTCCTCAATCCGGCCTGGAAATGACTGTTGAGCCAGGCCAGCTCGAGCACGTGCTCGCTGTCGGCGCCCGAGAGCGCAACCTGCCGCACGAGGCTGATCTTGGCTTCGGTGAGGGTCCCGGTCTTGTCCGTGCACAGCACGTCCATGCTGCCCAGGTCATGGATCGCGCCGAGCCGTTTCACGATCACTTGCACCTTTGCCATGCGGATGCCGCCGCGCGCGAGCGTCACTGAAATGATCATCGGCAGCAGCTCAGGCGTGAGCCCGACAGCGAGCGCCACGGCGAACAGAAAACTCTGCAGCCAGGGTCGGTGGAACAGCAAATTGATGAGCAGGACGAAGAGAACGAGGGCCCCGGTAAAGCGCACGATCAACATGCCGAATCTGTGGGCGCCCTGATCCAAGGCGGAGGGTGGCGGCGCCCGCCGCAAGCTGCTGCTGATCTGGCCGAGCTGGGTTGCAAGGCTGGTGCCGCAGACCATCAGCCGGGCCGAGCCGTTCATCACCGAGCTGCCCATGAAGGCGGCGTTCGTGGCGCTGGCGACTTCCGGGCTGTCGACGCCTTCATCGCGCGCGTGTTTCTCCGCCGGGTAGGACTCGCCCGTCAGCAATGCCTCGTTGACAAAAAGATCCCTTGCCTCGAGGAGGCGCCCATCCGCCGGCACCAGATCCCCGGCGGCGAGCAGCACGACATCGCCGGGGACGAGGTCCTGCCCCAGCACCGTGACCTCCTGCCCGTCGCGCAAGACCTGCTCCTTGAGCGCCACCGAAACCTTGAGCGACTCGGCGGCCTCCTCGGCACGAAATTCCTGCACCGTATCGAGCGCCGCGCTCATCAGCACGATTGTCGAAATGATGATGAAGCTGGTCAGATCGCCGGTGAGCGCGGAAATCACCGCCGCCGCGAGCAGAATGATCACGAGCGGGTTGCGGAACCGACTGAGGAATTTGAGCGGCAGAGACAGACGCCGCCGCTCCTCCAGAGTGTTAGGGCCATAGCGGAGCCGGCGGGCGGCGGCCTCGGCGGAGCTGAGACCGTTTGGACTGGCCCCGAGCTGCCGTTCGAGATCGGCGAGCGCGATCTGCCAGAATTTCCGCTCGGGCCCGCTATCCGATGTCATCGGCAATCCCTCTGGTCTGTCCGACCCGCATCGCTCGGCGACAGTGCTCACTAGCGGTCGAGCCTAAGACGGCTGGGCATAAACGCGGAGACTTTCGGCTTACGTAGGGTGAAGAAGCTCGATGGAATCGGCATGTAGTCGCAATTTGCGATGGCGTCGCCTGGTCCCGCTTATACGACGGTTCCGAACAATAACCCGACGCCTGCGGTTATCCCCATCGCCAGCGCACCCCAGAACGTGACCCGTATAATGCTTGGGATGACACTTGCGCCGCCCGCGCGCGCGGCCAACGCACCCAAGAGCGCGAGGAAGAGCAGTGAAGTGCCGGACACGAAGATGATCAGACCTGCCCCCGGGGCTAAGGCGGTAATGAAGAGAGGCATGGCTGCTCCAACAGCGAAGCTGCTGGCCGACGCGAGCGCAGCCTGAATCGGACGGGCTCTAAGTGTCTCGGACATGCCGAGTTCGTCGCGAGCATGCGCGCCTATCGCGTCATGGGCCATGAGTTGGTCGGCGACCTGTTCTGCGAGCGCGGGATCGAGGCCACGACCAACGTAGATTGCCATCAGTTCCTTATGCTCGCCCTTGTCGTCTGCTCGGAGCTCCGCGCGCTCGCGCGCGAGGTCGGCCTGTTCGGTGTCTGCCTGTGAGTGCACGGACACGTACTCACCCGCAGCCATCGACATAGCCCCAGCGACCAGGCCGGCGACTCCCGCGACCAACACGTTGCTGCGAGTCCCATGCGCGGCCGCGACACCCAGCACCAGACTCGCGGTCGAAAGGATGCCGTCGTTCGCACCCAATACCGCCGCGCGCAACCAGCCGAGATGCTCCGTGCGATGCCGTTCTCGATGGCGCACCGGCATTCTTGATGCCTCCTAGGCTGGGAGGGAATGATCGTGCACTGGGGCGGCTTGACCCTTCAAGAGGCGGCCCGCCGCGCCGAGCACGGGCACTGATTGACTTAGATCAAAGAAAAGCGCGCTGGCCGCACTGATATCAGCTAATGAAGGGGTGAGCGCTCTCGCGCTCTCCCAGAGTATTTTCGGTGGTAGAATAGCGCCACGGTACAGGCTGGAGAGCCGATGACCGTCAAGGAAATAGGGAGTCGGGGCGCTTGCGCACACCGGCTTTATTTTGCTGTCGCTGTCGCGTTTGTGCCATGACGCGATTGCGCCGCGTGCCGCTCCGCATCGGCCCGGAACACCTGGTCCGTCAGCTTTTTCTGCTGCTCGGGCATCGCGTTGTAGAGGTTGTCGAAGGCCGGGACCAGCTTTTGCAGATGCTGCACGTGCGCTTCGGCCATCTGCTCGTAGGACTGCATGTTCTGCATCGCGTTCATTGTCGGGTACTGCTGAGCGCGCTGTATGAGAGCCTGATCCATATCGCGGGCGTTTTCGCGCATGACCTGGGCGAACTGATCCCACTGCGGCTGCTGGGCAGGGGTGATGTGCAATTGCGCGTACAGTTGTTTGATATGGTTCTCGACCCGTTCCTCCATGGTCTTGCCGGGAACGGGTTGGGATGTCATCGGAGAGGATGCGGCTGCCGGCGGGGCGGCCGGCGCCGGAGACTGCGTGGCTTGCGCCAGCGCCGCGGCGGGCAGCGCCAACAGCGCGATGATGGCCGCAGAAGCGAAATGGCTCGACGGGATTGTCTTCATCGAATCGTTCCTCGGTTTGACGTTGTCCGCGATTTGGCAGGGCGTTGTCGAGGCACACGCCGGCAGGCTGGCCCCGGTGGGCAAGCCGCTCAGTAGCCGTAATAAACGGGCGGTGGCGGTGCGTAGTAATAGGCTGGCGGCGACCCATAGTAGACCGGTGGCGGCGGTGCGTAATACCCGCGCGAAGCGATCGCGGCACCGACGCCGAGGCCGATGATCCCGCCTATGATCGCCGCGCCGGCGGCGTTGCCACCACCACCATGATGATAGTAATTCCCGCCACCATGCCGGTGCTGGGCATGCGTGGCGGGGGCTATCCCCATGCCCGCGACGAGCACCGCCGCGGTCAGAAAACGTATGCATAAACCCATGATCGGCTCCCTACAGGGCGTGTCACTATATAGGAAACATTTATTCAATTTAGAATCGCACATTGATCCAAATCAATTGCGCTCCTTCTGGGTCTCTGCCCTACATCGGGGGTCATCGAGCACGGACGGCGGTCTGCAACGAAGCTTTGCCCGCACCCAGACATGGGATTGACGCTGGAGTGCCGCTGGTTGGCTCTACAGGGTAATTTTATGCTCTGTTACTTCTTTACATCCGCCAGAAAGCTCGGAGTCGTGATCATTCCGATCTGTGCCTGTTTGGAGACCATCGTCGCAGTGCCCGGGGAACCCGAGGCTCCCTGAATTGGGCCGGAGCGCTGGGGGATCAGATCGCGGGC